>QCWD01000088.1 GCA_013114725.1 Nitrososphaeraceae archaeon
AAAAGATAAACACGTGTTTAGAAATATGTATTCTACATCGATACTTTATAATTCTGCTTGTTCATATTGTGCAAATCCACAAATACTGTATCCAATTCTCTACTCACTTGCTTTTCATCAATACAAGTCTTTAAAAATAGAAAAGAGAAATAGGAAAATTATAAAAAACGAGAATCAAACAAATGGAAAAAAAATAGGAAAAGAAGATGAAATATGCGATAAAAATACGAATACTACAACTGCTGCGAATATATTATTCCCATATGAAAATATAGTAACAAAAGAGATTGAATCGTGGAGAGGATATGCAGAATGTCTTGGAAAAGAAGATAGAATTCTATTTTATAAAATGCTAAAAGAATGTTACAAATATTCTATTGCAATTAATGCCATGGGACAGGAACGTTCTACCAACTCCATACTAATGTCAGTTCTATTTGAGATATATAAAATGAAAGAAAAGAACAAAATCCAGATGGACTGAAAGTATCTCCCCTATAGAAATAGAATAAACAATGCATACACAACAATATTCAGTTTCAGGATGGCTTTTTGATTCATACTATTCTTCTCATGATAAAAGCATGATATTTTGGATAAAAAAAGAACAGACAGATGATAAATGTTCCTACATGCAGATAAAAGATACCAGATGGAAAAATTATTTCTATGTCGCATCTTCAGATAACAAGAAAATCAACCTACAAAAGATTCTAAACAATGAAGAGATAATGTCATTTATTGATTCATATGATTATGTTCTAAGACAGGAAAAAATAACAGATAGCAGAAAAAAGAGAAAAGTACTTCGGTTATATCTTTTATCTCCGCCTTCATTGCCATTTGGTAGTATAAAACTGGCAAAAATGATAGAAAGACTTGTTAATTTTCAGGAGATAAGACTCTATAATGTAGACCTGTTACCTGACCAGCAATATTTTTTTGATAATGATATTTTTCCACTTGGTCTGTATGAGATAAATAACAGCAATAATGTTCATAATGAAAATAAAAGGTCAGATATTGTATGGAAACCTAAAAATGATAATACCTGGTCATTAGACTATAAACTGCCTGTATTCAATAGCATCCATCTTTCTCTAAATTTTACAAAAGAAGGGATAATCCAGAATAGAGACGAATTAAGATCTGTCAGTATAAAATACTTTGATATTGATTGTAATGATAATAAAAGAAAGAATCAGAAAAAAATAAAAAAACAAGAGGAGATAACTGGAAGCTCTGAAAAAAATCTATTAAAAGATATTATGAAAATTATTAGAAAAGCGGACCCTGATTTTATATTTACAGATGATGGTGATTCGTTTATGTTTCCATATCTAGTGTACAGAGCAAAAGAAAATAATGTGGATTTATACTTTGGACGTGACTACAGCTTTCCATTAAAGATATCATCGGTTAAAGGAACTTCTTATTTCTCCTATGGCCATATCTACTATAGACCATCCCCTGTACATTTACATGGAAGAGTGCACATAGATCTCAGCAACATATCTCTTGTCGTAAATGATTCGAATTTACATGGACTGTTTGAGATTTCCCGATTATGCCGAATGCCACTGCATACTTCATCAAGAGCAACTATCGGAAGGTGTCTGACCAGTCTTCATATGTATACAGCTACAAAAAGAGGACTGCTGATACCATGGAAACCCATATTGTCTGAATATCCAAAGACTTTGCGAGAATTGTTGATAGCAGACCGTGGTGGACTGATACTAGAACCCAAAATAGGGGTTCACGAAAATGTAGCAGAATTTGATTTTGTTTCCCTATATCCTAGTATCATGGTGCAAAAAAATATTTCAGCAGAAACCATAAACTGTGATTGTTGTTTTAATACATCAAAATTAAAAGTCCCTGAACTTGGGTATCATATTTGCAAAAAGAGGGGCATGGTTTCTGAATCTTTAGAAATAGTTTTACAAAAACGCAAGATATACAAAGATCTGAGAAATGACAATGCAATAGACTCCGGTCTAAAAGAAATATATGATAAAAGACAATCTGCATTAAAATGGATTCTTGTAACCTCGTTTGGATATCTTGGTTTTAATAATGCCAAGTTTGGACGTATTGATGCACATATCGCTGTCTGTGCGTTTGCAAGAGATATTTTATTACAAACAAAGCATATTGCAGAAGATTCTGGATTTAATGTATTACATGGAATAGTTGATTCAATATGGATAAAAAAAGAAAAAAACAGTCATCCCAGTTTGGGAATCGAAAACGGAGAAATGACCTGCGAGAAGGACATTAACAGACGGCATGTCAGGTATACACAGCTAAGAGATATCATTAAAGAAAGGACCGGATTTGATATTTCATTTGAAGGGATATACAAATGGATAGTGTTTCTTCCTTCAAAGATTCACAAAAATACAGCTGCTGTAAACAGATATTTTGGAGTATTTGAAGACGGTACCGTAAAAATTCGTGGTATTGATTCCAGAAGACACGATACACCCCCATTTCTTTCAAGATGTCAGAAAGATGTTTTAGATATCATGAAAAAAGGAAATTCAATAAAAGAAGTACGGCAGTTATTTCCATTGATAAAAGAAAAAGTTGACGAAAATATATCCATGATAAAAGAAAGAAAAGTTCCCATAAAAGATCTTGTTTTTACAAAACGACTTTCAAAAGACTGCAACCAATATCAGGATAGAAATACATTGGAAAATAGCGCAATAAAACAACTAGAAATGAATGGATATTGTCTAAAAAAAGGACAGATCGTTCAATATGTTATAAAAAACAATAACGGTCCATTTCTAAAAAGAACTGTGCCGATGCAATTGATAAAACAACGTAAAGACCAGTATGATGCAGAGAGATATTGTGAATTGTTACTTGAAACGATAAATACTTTACTAAAACCATTTGGAATTGAGATGGTTGTTAAAGATGAAAGTTATCGTAATAAAGTCCGATTACAAAACAAAATTACAGATTTTTGTGACCAAGTATATAAAGATAAGATTTAATGTGAAATTTGAAAATGCGTTCTAAAAATAAATGGCCAGAGATTTATCTTAACTGACTGAAGATGAAGTTGACAGCAGTCCTGATTTGTTTTGTGTCATCAGTTTAATTTTTTTCATCAGCTAAATTGATTTCTTTTTAATCAATGATTTTTTTATGATAAATACTATTACAATGGATATTATTATAATACTGGCATACATTATTATTCTAACTGTATTTTCTAAATCCGTTGTATTTTCTGATACTTTAATATCAAAATTTGCAATCATAGGGTTTTTACTGAATGTTGGATCCCAGCTAATTTTTGTATAAAGTGATATTACATATGTTCCACTTTCATTGAAAACAAAAGGTATGGTAAAATCTGAAAATTCGTGAAACTTGTAAGTACTATTGAAAATCAGTTGTTTTGTTTTATTGTTTGTAATAGTAATATGAGAGAATATACCATTTAGGTCAGTTTTGTTTTCTTGAACATTAAAATTGAAATTCACGGTTTCATTAATAATTGGGTTGTTTGGGAATGGAAGTAACACTATTTTATATTTTTCAATATCCTTTACAATAATATTTGGTGTATCCAAAAAAATATGGGCCTGAACATGATTTCCATTTGAGACCAATACAGATATGCATGCAAAAATAATTGAACTGGGTAATAAAAAATATCTAAAATTGAATTGGCATACTGATATCAAATTGGTTTTTCTTAATTTTATCCGTATATATTTTATTTTTATCTAGTCCCGTTCAATTGGCAATGTTGAATTCAACGGTATCTTGAGTTACTGGTTGAAAAAATATTCCGTTTATCATTACTTTTATTTTTAGTGGATAGGTGTTATTAGATTTACTGTCACTATTTTTAAAAGATATTAATTCCATTCCCCATAATGAATGCATTGATTGTTTATAGATGATATCTTCACTAGAATTTTTCACCAGTACATTATAATCTATATGTTCTGAATTTTTATTTGTATTTTTATCAGTAAATGTTAATAGGAAGTGTTTATTTTTGTCATCATGGTTGATGCTGTTGTTTCCAATATATGAGATTTTTATTTCTTTGTTGTTATTTATCGCGTCTTTTTTCTTTAATATAACTTTCTCATCCACTATGAGGTATCATTTCATATGGCTATAAATTGGTGACGAATAATTATAGATACCAGTTTCGTGTAGAATTATGGAAAAAGATTTTTTTGGTTCTATCAATCCTGAATCGATTTTAATCTCTGGCCGTTTTTGATTTATTATAAAAATGTAATGACCTACTTTGTCTTCGTTATGAAAGGTTATATTTTGGTTAGGAGATATTAGAAAAAAAGATGTGTTAAAAAATCTTGTAACGCTGAATGGATTTTTAGTATCGTATTTGCTTGAACCAGGGATTATGGTTATGATATTTTCACTCCATACAGGAATATACGATACAAATGATATTATTATTAGAGTAATAGAGATACCAGTCATAGATTTATTAAAATAGATATTTCCAGATTTCAATATTGTATCAAATAGAGGTCCTAATTAAATTTGAACGTTCTAGAAAAATTTTCTGACCTGTTGGTTTTTTTGATGCTTTAATAACAAACGATATTTTTTAAGCAACAAAGGATTTTCAATTTTATGATTTTTTTGAAATGTCAAGCCCTATCTGAGAAAGAGATACAGTATTGGAGAATAAAATATGTAAAATTTGTATTAATAAGAAAATTTTATTAAATTGTTTGTTTAAAAAAATTCAATTTCTTTTAAAAATCCTATCTATTGATACTATAAAATGTAATTTTAATTTTCCAGAAATGAATAAAATTGATTGATTATTTCATATTATGTATAAGTTTTCCATAATCCATATATACGATAAAAATTTTACAATTTTAATGAATAGGTTAAATCGGTTAAATCCAATTAGCGGTATTGTTTTATTCTTCGCTTTTGCCGGTATTTTCTTGATAACTAATTTTTATGAATTAAGTGCGGAATCAGTTACACCAATTAATTATACAAACATGGATATTACAAATGATAAAGGACATGAATTCCTAAATTCATTCGGAGGGGAAGGAAAAGATGATGGACAACTAAGTGAAATAAATGATGTTATAATCAATAAGAATTTTATTTACGTTCCTGACTATGAAAACCATAGAATTCAAAAGTTTACATCTGATGGTGTATTTGTATTAAATTGGGGATTGTACGGTACTGGTCCAGGTGAATTCAATAAACCTCATAGTCTTGTATCTGACTCAAAAGATAATATTTATGTGACTGATATGAATAACCATAGAATTCAAAAGTTTACATCTGATGGTGTATTTGTAACAATGTGGGGTACTGAGGGGAGCGGAGATGGACAATTTCTTCATCCACATGGAATTGGAATAGATTCTTCAGATAACGTTTATGTGACTGATGCAGAGCTTTTGAATATTCAAAAGTTTGATAGTAATGGTAAATTTTTAGAAAAATGGGGAAGTAAAGGAAGTGGTGATGGACAATTTACATGGCTTGAAAGCGTGGATGTTGATTCGAGTGGTAATGTCTATGTTGGAGATATGAAAAATGATCGGATACAAAAGTTTACATCTGATGGAAAATTTTTAATGGAATTTGGTGAGAAAGGAGATAATGAAGGTCAGCTAAGTTTTCCAGCAGGTGTTGCATTAGACGCCGAAGATAACGTTTATGTGACTGATCAAAATAATCATCGAATAGTAAAATTTAGTTCCAATGGCGAATTTATAACAATGTGGGGTACTGGAGGAGAGAAAAATGGACAATTTTCAGAACCAGAAGGAATCGATGTAGATAAGAAAACTGGAAAAATATATGTGGCTGACACTGGTAACAAGAGGATACAGATATTTTCATAATTTTTTAATTGTTGTGTTTTTCAAAGTTTAATAACAATAAAATTTGCTACACTAATCCTCATTTAACGATAACACGGATTTATATATTAGAATAGAAAATATCTGCATATCAATATTATATTTTTA
>QCWD01000089.1 GCA_013114725.1 Nitrososphaeraceae archaeon
CCAAAATACATACTGCCCTAGTTCTGATTATATGGTCGTTATGAGAAAGTAATTTTTCAAAATATTTAATATTCTTACTGTCAAATTCTTTTTCCATTTCTTCCAACAATAATATCCTTTCATTTCTTGTTGAAATATTACCTGCATTATCTTTGGACATTTAGATTTATTTATTTTCTCAATATCTTATATTCTTTCATCACGTTATTATAGACCCAAAAATGATTATATCCTCATGCGTATTAGATACTGGCATTTAAATATACCTGAGATGTTAAATGCGACATACCCTTTAGAAAAACTTAATCACTGGGAAATTAAATGTCTTCAGGGTGAACATGAACACTTTGGTGTTTTTTGGTATAAATACGGTACTCCATATGATAAAGAACCGGTCCATGGGATTTGTATGTATTATAACGACATTTCAGATACAATGGTAAATGAATTGGTCGAATATTTGAAAATGAGATTCAAAGGGCAGGTACTTTATAGACAGACAAGGGTATTCCTACAAGGTTCTGACATAATCAGGGAACCAAGATCAATAGGTGAGATGGCCAATGAATTGAGTCTGAAATTCAATGGACCTGTCGAGATAACTGCTGAATTTGAAAAGGTGGAACAGTCAGAGATAGATGGTAATAAGTTTAACTTACCGGCAAATAAGGTACTGTCAATTCCTGGCCCTGATTGACCCTTTAAGAAAAATAGTAAAATAGATTATTTTTATGGCAGGTTAAGGATGTTCCTTAACTTTTCTGAAAGGGATGTAATGCTTACCGGTTTGGTTATAAAATCCAGAACATCAACAGATGGAATGACCTTGTTGAATTCTTCTCGGTTTATCTCAAATGCTGTAATAAATACAACTTTAATATTTGGAAATTTTTCTTTTGCCTTCCTGTAAAGTTCAAAGCCATTCATTTTTGGCATCCTAATATCTGTTAGAATAAGGTCGTAATAATTTTCATCGTGATTGAATAGTGTCTCAAGGGCAGAATCTGCGCTTTGAAATGTTTCAATGGTAAAAGCATTATTTGATTCCAATCCTCTTTTGATTATCGAAAGGATATCCTTTTCATCATCCACTACCATAATTCTCGGAGGAGAATTTGTAGTTTTTGTCACATTCATTTAATATAACATTTCGGTTGCTTTGCCTAGTAAAAATGTTATGTGAAATAATGGAAGTATCGCAGAATCGGTGAGTCAGTTGTATTTAAAAGATGTAAAATTGATATATAACAACAAGGTTCCCCTATTTGAATGACAACAGAGATTGAAATGCAAGGGATTGTGTTACTCAAAGAAGAAAAAATCCATGAATTTAACAAATGGAGATTAAACAATCTAAATGTTATTCCAAGACTGAATGAGGAATTCTCAGGGAAAAACCTAAGCGGGGCTTTCCTAAACGGAGTGATAGCATGCAATGTTGATTTTTCCAATTCCAACCTGACGGGAACTAATTTTACCCAGGCAGAACTAACTGGCTCGAATTTTCAAGATTCCATTCTTCAGAAATCCTTATTGATGTATACTGACATGTCCGAATGCAATTTTAAAAATAGCAATCTGGAAGATGCGAATTTTATGTGGTCAAAATTAAGAAATTCGAATTTTGAAGGATGTAAAATGATCAGAACCATTTTTGTCGAGGCTGACCTGACCAATGCAAATTTCAGAGGAATAGATAAAAAAAATATTTTCTTGAAATTTGCAAAAATGGATTCGGTGATATGGAATTAGTTAATCAGAGATTTGTAAATCAAGCGAATTGAAAAAGCGAAAACCAGTACTGTTAATTGATGACGGAGATGATTCCAAAATGGTAATCGATTTATTAAAAAAAAATAATATCGATCATCTTCTTTTTGACATTAAAAATTTTGAAACAAGTTGTTGTGGAAACCTTCCCACGACTAAAGTTCCTTCGGTCATTGCCCCTGAGGGGATTTTTAAAGATATTGAACAGATAAAAAATTATATAAAAAATTATAAAATCATCCAGAACAATGATAATGAGGAAGAGTCAAGTGCAAGCAGTTATTGGTGAATGTATAGGGAAATACCCTAACGTGTTTTATGATTACTGTCGTTTACTATTTTACCTGAATTAATGATGATTGGAAATATTTTTTAAATGTATTGATATACAGATCTAATCATATTTGTCAGAAGATACTAGAATTGATCTTAAAAAAAAAATAAAAGACCATATGGATTTTCCAAAAAAAGGAATTCTCTTCAGGGATATCAATCCAGTATTTAGAGACAGTGCTGCTTTAGAATCAATTTCAAAATCGTTTGTAGACGAAATGGAAGCTAAGGATATTGACCTCATAGCAGGCATTGAATCGAGAGGATTTGTAGTTGCAACTGCACTGGCAAACAGGAATAAAAAAGGTGTACTTATGATACGTAAGGTAGGAAAACTTCCGGGTAAAACGTTAAAGAGAAAATATGATATAGAATATGGCGAAGCCATTATGGAAATTCAGGAAGATGCCATCCGTCCTGGTCAGAGGGTGATTATTGCCGACGACCTGATAGCAACTGGAGGTACCGCGCTAGCAGCTGCAGAACTTGTTGAACAGCTGGGAGGAAGGGTAGTATTTTTTGCATTCGTCATAGATCTGGTTCATCTTTCAGGTTCACAGAAATTAAAAGAAAAAGGCTATGAAGTAAGATCGCTGGTAAATTACCATGAATAAAGAAAAATACGTTTGTGATCTTGGCATAATAGGCGGAACTGGGATCTACGATACTGGTGTATTTAAGGCAATAAGAGAATTAAAAATAAACACGCCCTATGGACAACCTTCAGACAGCGTAATGTTATGTGAATATGATAACAAGAAAATTGCCTTTCTTCCAAGGCATGGAAAAAACCACAGAATTCCACCCCACATGATCAATTTTCGTGCCAATATATGGACACTTAAAGAATTAGGGATAAAATACATACTAGCTCCGTCAGCTGTGGGAAGTCTCAGGGAAGATTATAAACCCGGCGATATAGTCATTCCGGATCAATTCATTGATTTTACCAAAAATAGGGATTACTCCTTTTACGACGGTGGAAAGGTATGTCATATTTCAATGGCTGACCCGTTCTGTCCCGACCTGAGGTCCAAAATATCAGAATCGATAAAGGATTTACAGTTCTCACATCATGATAATGGTGCATATATTTGCATAGAGGGTCCAAGATTTTCAACAAGGGCAGAATCAAATTTTTACAAAAATATTATAAAAGCAGATATCATTGGTATGACCCTTGTTCCAGAATGTATTCTGGCCAAGGAGGCAGAAATATGTTATGCTTCAATAGCCACGGTGACGGACTACGATGTCTGGGCAAATATACCTGTATCATCAAAGGAAGTAATTGAAACTTTACATAAAAATGTTGAAAAGATAAGAAAAATTATTTCAACTGCGGTAGAAAAAATTCCGTCAGATGTCTTTAGAAAATGCCTTGTTCTAGGTATTTGATTATTAGTTGGGTTTATGAATTTTTGTTGGAAAGACCACGTCACCTTCTATCAATTTTCGTTGTACGGTTAGCTGGACCAGTTCAGGGTCTAAATTATTTTTCTTGATATTTTTAATTGATTTTTTGGCGATTGACAAACTTACATTATGTCCGCCGATTCTACCAAAGGCAATAGATCTAAATCGGATCTTCTCTTGATTGATGACAAAATATCCGATAATTTTACTAGCCACGTCCCCTTCAAGAACGTTTGTTATAAATACCTTGATTTCAGGAACACTGTTATTTTCATCGTAAATGTTTCCACTGCCTGAACCAGCAAAATTAAAATTCATTTTGGGTTAAATTCTTTTGTAATATCAACATTCCTGTTAATATTGTTTTCAACCAGAAAACTCCACCAGACATCATTATTAACTATTTTATAATCTGAAACCTCTGTATCTATTATTGTTTCACCGTCTACATCGTAAAATTTAAAATTCCCCTCCTTGGGAATTTTTATTAATTTCCATCGGTTTTTTTCCTCTATTTTACGGTTAATGGCGACTGCCCACTTATGATCTTTGGGTAACTTCGGCATTCCAATGTAATCGGCTATATCCAATATACCAAGTCTTTTTTCTTCGCAGAATAATTCCTTTGTTAAAACGCTTCTCCATACATCAACCGCGCCTATGGTTTGTTTACCTTTATTAATATTTATAACACCAAAATAAACGGGTTTATCCTCATATGATGCAGATGAAGAATTTTCAGATGGCGTAGGACCCATTAAACAAACAAGACATAAAATACCTTATTTAGTTCTTGCATCATCGAAAGGTTTTTCCAAGATAGTGCTGATGTTATCAATTATTAAATTCTTTTTAAATTCAATATTTTTGATATTGCACAGACGTCTGTACCTGTTAATTATGGCAAATTTAGGATGGAAACACTCGTATAAATTTTTTGAGTATTCCAGTATCATATTCCGACCGATCAATAAAGATATGTGCTCCAGAGAGGTAGATTGGTCCAACCCCAACCTATCTGAAATTTCTTCCACAGACATTTTCCCATTAAATATAATCAATAAAAAAATCTTTGTTTCCAGGTTACCTAGATTTAATTCAGTACTCAGTAAATCCTCTATTTCAGATAATTTCAATACCATTCATCAATAACCTCATGTGGTTAATTAACATAGACATCAAATGATCTCCAGAACAATCAATGTAACTGGATCAAAAAATCATACGCATGTTTCAATAGTGTGAGAGAATTTTTATAGGTGATTATTTTTCTGGCTTTGTCATAATCAGCCCAGATGTAATCGGTGTGTTCATAGGATAGATTCACATTATTAGAACCGGTTTTTGCCAGGTAAAAAATGACCTGTTTCTTTATTAATCTTCCATCACGTTTATAGGTATAATGGATTTCTTCTTTAAAGCCATCCAGAAACATAATATCAGATATTCCTGTTTCTTCAATAATTTCTCTTCTGGCGGTATCATATTGAGATTCTCCTGGTTCCACATTTCCCTTTGGAAAATCCCAATGCCCATTAACATACTTGAGCAATAAAAACTCAAATTCTGAAGTATTATTATTTACCAGAATAGCACCTATTGAATTTTCAAAATCTTTATTCAACAAAAAACACTTTAGATTTTAGATGTAAATATTAAACTTTAATTACTTTTACCATCAAGATCATCATCGGTTAAATCATAATCCGCATCATTATAATTTGGTAGATAATTATGTACTTCATACCATTCCTGTTCATTTTGCCAATACGAACAGAACCATTTACTCGTTTTTTCATCAAAATCTCCATGTTCAGGCATCATTAGTAAAATGAATTATGTAATATTTTAATTTACTTGATATATTTATATAAATTGTTTGAGTCGAGATATAATATTTAAAATCCTTATTTACCGAATCGTCTAATTCGTTGTTGATAGGTTCTTATTGCTCTAAGAAGGTCTATTTTCCTAAATTCAGGCCAAAAAACGTCCATAAATATTAATTCACTATACGCACTCTGCCATAAAAGAAAACCACTCAAACGTTTTTCTCCAGATGTTCTCAATATAAGGTCCGGAGCTGGTTGTGGTAAATGTGAAGTATACAGGCATGATTCTATAGTTTTTTCGTCAATGTCGTCTATACCTATTTTGTGGGTAAGAATCATCTCACCTATTTTTTTGATAGCAGTAACTAATTCCTTTTGTCCGCCATATGCTATTGCGATATTAAGAAACATAGAATTATATTGTTCAGTCTCATTTTCCAAAACTTTCAAAATTGTTTGTAGTTTTTCAGGTAACAAATTTACATCGCCAATTGCTTTAATTTTCATTTGTCTTTTGTGAATTCTAGAGTCTGTTCGTAATTTTTCAAGTTTAAATTGTAATAAATCATATATATTATTAAGCTCGTTATCATCTCGTAGTAAATTTTCATTTGAGAGAACATATAATGTTGTGATTTTTATGCCCAGATCATGAATCCAGTTTAGCAGTTCTTCGGCTTTATCCGCACCCATAAAATGACCACGTCTTATACCAACCAAATTATATTTTGCCCATCGTCTATTTCCATCAAGAACAATTGCAATATGATTAGGAAGTAAATCATTTGTGATCTGAGATACTAATTTTTGTTCATAAATCTTGTGAAATCCAAATAAATCAATAAAACGATTTAGAACTACTTTACTTCCAAAATCATTAATTAACATTTGTTATATTACATATAATAATCCCTGTTCTTTAATAATCATATCTCTTCAAATTTTAAATTGGTCAGTGTTTCAAAGACTCTCCTCCTTTTCTATTTCGATAATATTGGAAAAGGAATGTTGCTGCAATTAAGGTAACTGCCAATCCTATAAGTAGCGATGAAACAAGAGAGAAAGGATTTGTTCCCTCGGTCAATACTTTGGCAAATTGATATAGAGGATAATAGAGTAATCCCAAGACGACCAGTCTCAGAATATCGTAAATTGTCTTTATACTTCCTTTAAACCAGTTACTGAGAAGAATCCCGCCGAAAATAGTTCCGATGCCTATCCACAAAAATGTTATAGTTCCCTCTATGAATTTACCCATTATCTGTTTATTAGTGAAAATTTTTAGAGAATTCATATCAGCATCGACCAAGCTTTCAGGGATATTAGAAAATCCGTTTATTAGAGAAACCATTATAATTAAGATTCCAGCTACAATTGAGAAGATTTTAATGAAGCTAGTTGGAGTAGGTTTTCCCAAAGAACCTATAGATTTGTCTATATCAAATGCTCTAATGATAAATGCGCTTCCCAGGATACTTAGAACCAACGCTATTGTTTCTTTCGTTAGTCCAAAGACTACCGATAGACCACTAGCTACCAATAAGGCTCCAGGAACTCCCAGAAAAAATTTTGAATAACGCGGATCAAATGCAAGCATTTTAACATATCTAGCAAGAACAGCATAAGAATATTCCACCGTTCTACTGTGCTTTATTACTACCCTCTGTAAAGAAATAATTGGCAATAATGATTGTATAACTGGAAGAACTGTTTCGTCGTCCTCTCCATCTGAAACAATAACAGAAACATCTGCTTGAAATTGAAGTAAAACATTTTTTATTTCATACAAAATTTTTTCGTCGGCCTCTACACCTCTATTATATTTTCCAGCTATAATTGCAACTTCACATTCAAAACCTTTGCTTAGTAACTCTTCATATGTTTTAACAGCGGCAAAAATAGCATTAGAATCTGAATCTTCAGGATCAAAAAGCGCAAGTCTAGTACCACCGTATATACAAGATTCGCGTCCAACAAGAGGAGTTTCAAGTCCTGTTTTTGAACCGATATCATCATCTCTGTCAATACATATGACAAGAATTTTACGATATTTTAATCCAGTATTTAGTTTTGTGCCCTTTGAACTAAATTGATCTTGTTTTTCATTTGTCAATATTGTTTGGCACCTAAATTATTTATTTTTATACTCATTTAGAGCATATAAATTAATCTCAACAATGAGATTATAAAAATTAGGTAAAAAAAGTTCTGGTATTTTTAACAGTTAAGATAAAAAAGTTGTCCTAGGAAAAAAAGATCGTATCATCTAAAAAATATGTTGAAGTAATTGATTTGTTACAAATATTGTAAATCTTTTTTTTCTCGCCACAAGTTTATTCTTTGATGTAACCAAGGATAAAAATTTGCGTTTCCATTTTCAAATTCCTTCTTAATAGTTTTTGCGATCAGTTTTGAAACCTGACCGGGTTTTCCGTAAATTTGTTCTTTATTTTTTACACGTAAACCAAATCGCTCGTGATTCCTATAAACTTGTTCAACAATAGAAGGAATCCAATCAGAATTTACTGGAGGAATTAAAATATTGCTTTTAGCATCGAAAATTGTTTCTGGTCTATCAGTGTTTAATCTTACAGTCATTGAAACAACCTTATCAAAATATAAAAGTTCTTCCTGCATGGAACCTGAATCTGTCATCTCAGCCCAACAATGTCCACTGTCGAGAAATTCTATTACTTGTCCGTATTCTTTCCAAAGCGGAGTCATTAAAAATTTATTTGGATAGTCATCAGCTAATTCGTTAAGTTTTGATTCTAAACCATAAAATTTCATGGCAGAAAGTGTCGCATTTAACATTACAAGAACAACCTTGTGTTCTGTATTTTTTATTAATTTAGTAAGACCACTAATAATAGAATTAAATCTATGTTCAGTCAAGTTTTCTCGTCTATGTATATCCATTCTAATCCAGGTTCCGTGTTCTAGTTGAGGGTAAATTTCAAAAATGCTTGTAAGAATTTTTTGTTTTCTTTTGAAGTGTATTGCATCAACAACAGAATTTCCCACAACATGAATGTATTCTTCGGGATATCCTTCTCTAACTAAATTTTGTTTATTTAACTCAGTGGGGGCAAAGAAATATTGAGTTCCTGCAGAACATATCCATGTATCTATCTGTTCGGGAAATGGTTCATCTCTTGCGATAAACCATTCATCATATAATTGTGAATTGATAAACTTTTCGACAACGTTCTGTGAAGGAGTTTGAGTTATTTTGAGATTTCGCATGATTTTAGGACTCATTGAACGAAGTCCAGCCTCATTTTGTGCAACTTTCTGTCCTATTCCAAATACCCATGCAAGCGGTGCAATCCCAGCAACAAGTGTGTCGCCATGTACTATAGGTAATTGGGATAAGCTGTTGAATTGTTTTTTACAATATCTGCCAAATGAACCAAATTTAATAATCAATTCGCTCGCTTTCTCCATTAGGTCGCCACGTATTTGTAAATCACATCCAATCGATTCTTGTAATTTAAATTCCTTAATTCCAAAACCCAAAACATCGTCAAAATGTTGTCCGGTATCTATAACAAAAACTGGAAGTTTTTCTTTTTTGGCCTCCACAACTAAAGGTGCCTGTTTGTAAAAATCAGGTTTGGTTCCTATTACAACAGAAATGACAGGGATGTCTAAACTGTCAGCAGTTTCAAACACGTTTTTTAATATTTTTTTATTAATTCGCATTGGTAAAATTTTCTTTGAAACATCAATTTCCTCTATCATATTTTTTTTCAATCTTCTCTATCTTCCCTTAATTATGGTAGAATCTGATATTGATGATGATTTTCTTGATTTAAATAAAAGATATGTACCCACTACGGAAACCAAAGTACCGGCAATAATAAAAATTAATGGTAAAAGATCAAAAAGTGTTGAATGAT
>QCWD01000090.1 GCA_013114725.1 Nitrososphaeraceae archaeon
AAGAGGTAATGCTATAAAGTGGCTGTACAACCACCAGTGTGCTGGTGTGAATGCACTATCTCTAATTGCGGTTTGATGTAAAGACCCATCAACGAAGTTGTCTACTTCGACTGATGCAGCAATAGAACCCAACATAATTACCATTATATAGATCTTCTTCAATCTCTGAATCTCTACTTCTTTAGGAATTAATGCTGGTATCTGTGCCATATGCAATATACTTTCGTTAATCGATCTAATAAATATCTGTATATAAATAATTGATCAGAACTTATAATAATTTCGTATAAAGTATGTATTTATATGTAATAATTATACACTATATGTTAAGATTTGCATTTATTTTTATAATCAAACAAGTTATCATTTTTGATGAGCACTATTGATGAGCATTAATAGATATGAAAATTATCTTATGAAACCTTTTTTATCAAAAAGACTTTCAACCATCCATTTCTCAAACTCTTTATGGGATAAATTATTTTTTGCTTTAAGTATTTCAATAGCATCATGACCTATAACATTTCTAAAATCAGAATTTTCATTTTTAATAATTTTTAATATCAATTCAGCAACCTGTATAGGCAAAGAATAATTATTTTTTAAAAGTGGAATGAAACCTTCAAAAAGATTTTGCATTAGTTTTTTGTAAATTGAATTTGAAATATTTTTTGCAAACTTTGCATTTTCAAAAAAGCTGGTCTTGACGATTCCGGGTTCGACTAAATGTATTCTAATCCCATATTCTCCAGTCTCATACCGTAACGTTTCAGTAAAACCTTCTAATGCGAATTTGCTACTGATATATGCAGAATTAAGTGGGATTCCTGTCCTACCTCCAATCGAACTAACATTAATGATAATACCTTCATTTTGATTTCTCATAATTGGTAAGGTTTCTTTTATTACTCTGATAACTCCATAAAAATTTGTTTCAAATTGATCTTTGAATTCCTGAATTGATAAATCCTCTACCGCTCCTAAAATGTCATTACCTGCATTATTTATGACTATATCAATTCGTCCATCATTTTCAAGAATCTTGACGATTCCATCTTTGACAGATTTATCATCCGTCACATCCATTTCTATCGGTTTGAGATTTATATATCCATCTCTTGATATTTCTAATATTTTCTTAGACCTTGAAATATCACGCATGCTAGCATATGTGATATATCCTTCACGAGCAAGCAATAATGAAGTTTCTAACCCGATTCCAGAAGAACTTCCAGTCACTAATACCACTTTATAGGATGTCATAGTTATTTTAGCATGCAGAACCATAAAAAACTTTCAAAATATTTCCTTAATATTTATCAATAAGAATTAATAATCTACTCAAACACACTTTATTAAGAGTAAGAGGGCGTAGAAAATGAAAATTAGATCGTTTTTGTTTTTACCTTTTTTTCTTTCAACACTCATTTTAGTTTCAAATCATGAGATGATATTTGGACAATATCGCGAAAATGAATTTACTGATGGTGGTGGAAAACCATATTTTTTTGACAATTCAATTGATGTTGAATTAGTAGCTGATGGTCTAGAACTACCAACGAACATCGCTTTTTTAGCACCAAATGATTTTTTAGTGTTAGAGAAAGATAAAGGAACTGTACAAAGAATAGTAGATGGCAAGATAATGGAAAAACCGTTACTTGATGTAAATGTGGCTACATATGTAGAACGTTGTATGTGTGGAATTGCAGTATCCAAAAATGAATTGACGACCTATGTTTTTCTTTACTTTACAGAGATTGACGGAAATGATGGTAGTGACCGAGATGGCAAAAATGAACCAATAGGAAATAGAATTTATCGTTATGAATTAATTAATAATGAGTTGGTAAACCCCGTTCTTCTTTTGGATTTGCCTTCAAAACCAGGACCACGTCATAATGGTGGTGCAATCACGATAGGTCCAGACAATAATTTGTACATTCCTATAGGTGATGTTGATGGTACTTATCAAGACGATGATGTGGATACTTTAGCTCAAAATAATGAAGATGGTAAGAAACCAGATGGAAGAGCAGGAATATTACGAATTACACAAGATGGCGATCCGGTAGGAAATGGCATTTTGGGAGACGAATATCCTACTAATCTGTACTATGCTTATGGAATCAGAAATAGTTTTGGAATTGGATTTGATCCAATTTCAGGATACCTGTGGGATACTGAAAATGGTCCTGGAAACAGCGATGAGATTAATTTGGTAGAGCCCGGATTTAATAGTGGATGGCAACCAATTATGGGAATGTCTTCAAGCAAGGATGATTTTGAAGAGGATGAATTATTTGATTTTGATGGTAAAGGAATCTATAGCGACCCGGAGCTTGTATGGATAAATACTTCTGGACCAACTGCTATTACTTTTATGAATTCTGATGTTTACGGTCAAGAATATAAAAATGACATGTTTGTTTCAGATGTTCATTTTGGATATATTTATCATTTTGATCTTACAGAAGATAGAAAAGAACTCGTGTTGAAAAATCAATTAGCAAATAAAATCATAAAGGGTCCAAAAGCTCCTGGAATTGAACAAATTATTTTTGCCAAGAACTTTGGTGGAATTACAGATATAGAAATTAGTCCTGATGGCTATTTATATGTGGCATCAATAGCACATGGAAAGATATTCAAAATAGTCCCAAAATAATACTTAATTTTCTTTGGAATTCTTTAACAAATCTACTCAAATAGACATTAAAATTCTTTATTTTTGTTCATTAAGAATTTTCAACTTTTTATATGTTTAAATATTAGTAACTAATTATTCTAACTATATTTCCATTATTTTTTGATCATTTATTATCATAATATTATTAAAAATCTTATTAAGAAAATGCTCTGTAAAAATCATCAACAACACTAACAAATTTACTATTCTATGAACATTATGTTATACACCATGCATCTGAAAATCCATCTCCATCCTGCATTCTTATCAACCATGATATGATGTGTTCTCCAAATAGTCTTTTTATGACCGATATTATAGTTTCATCCTTGTTACTCTGATGATATAACAACTTGTTGCATCCATATTTCATCTTCTTTCTATATCCTCTAAAAGTCTTCCATATAGGTACCTGTTCATTTCTTGCAGGTATGATGCTGTACCAACCCAGTTTCTGCTGTACCAGTACATTATTGTCATCACAATCACAATCATATCCTCTGTCTGCAACAGCTGCAGATATTTTTTTTATTTTTGACATTTTGTTAAAATAGGTTTGAAATCGATGTTATTGTGTTTGATTGAACCGCATCTTACATTTATCAAACAGCCAATCTGTGCTAATACCTATGCTTCTATGGGTAGTTTGGTGTGTTTGTTTCTCAATTTAGTCCTGGAAGTATAGTATTGTGATACACATGTGATTTTGAAACCAGTCAAATCTATACCCGCAAATATGTGTACATTACTATAGGAAATGAGTATGAATGATGAAATTATCCTTTGCAGCACAGTACTACTGATCCGACTGCAAATTTCTGCAGTGTAGTATAATGTGGTATTTTTGATAACTGTAAAAATAACATCAGATAGTATCCTTCAGCAAGCCATTAAGCAAACATCACGTAACTTATTCCATAATACTGTCTTACGGTAACAAGGACGATATGCTACCTAACAGTATAGATGCGGTCGCTCTTTCTGTGCAGATACAGTGGTACTCTGGAATGTTTTAAAATTCGTAACAATTACTCTGAGATTTTGACATATCTGGACTGTTTTTGTTTATAACTCAACAATCTATTGTAAAATGTTGTTTGCTATGATGATTTTTAGAGCCTAAAAAAAATAAAATTTAAAATTCCAATACTTGAAAATCTCTCAAGCTTACATCATATCCATCTATCCTTAGTCCTACTTCTCCGCCCTCGATCAGATCTCCTTTATCTGTCCATTTTGTAACAAATTTCCAAATTCCATCCCCTTTATCAACAAATAGTCTCACATTATTTGAATCACTTTTTTGGTCAACAAATATTCTCAATCCTATCCATGTATTGTCTGGTATCTTGTTACTTCCATCTCCGTTATCCTTGAAAATACGTTTTGTATTTTGATTGTCATTATATTGTCCATCATTTTTCTCTTTAATTTCGGAGTAACCATCGGCTCGAATTCCTACACTATATTTATTAGCCTCGTCTTTGTGATTAAAATAAAATCCTACACTATCTGTTGGGTCATTGCCGAAATAATCATTGTATTTAAAATAAACTTGTACCATATAATCATCATTTTTATTAAAATCGTGACGGATCATTGCTCGAAAATGATCTTCATCAACAAAACCCTGTTCATTTTTTATATTCATTTCTCCCTTACTTACCCACCAATATTTATCATCTGCATATTCTTTTCCGGTGCTGTCAAGAGACCTATCTTTATTAAAAACATCTTGAATTATTGTTGCATTTGCGTTTGATAATGGTTGTGATAATAGAGTTAATAATACCGTTAAAAGCATTATGAACAAAGTTCCAATAAGAGTTACAGTATTATCTTCCACCTTTAAGTTCATGAAAACGTTTTATAAAAAACAGTTTATATGTTTTTTGAAACTAATATTAAAAACACAGAATTAAATTATTTTTACAGTTTAGCTGAAAAATTTGAATTAAAATAAATCTATTTTTTTATTCTTTTCAACTTTTAAAATACAGTCAAATTAATATTTTATGTTGTTTATTAAAGTCCGTGTCTTCAAAAGATAAAAAAAATAATCTTCTATTTACTCTAAAAGAACTTGAATTTATTAAAAATAATGAAATATGCAGGATTGCATCATCATATAATGATAAACCACATGTAGTTCCAGTCTGTTATATTTATTTAAATAATTTTTTTTATTTTGCTACTGATTACGAAACTAAAAAATATCATAACTTGGTACATAATAATAATATTTGCTTAGTCATAGATGAATATGATCCTATACATGGAAATAGAGCATTAGTTGTTAGTGGTTCTGTACATTTTATAGAAAGAGGATCGAAATTCATTGGATTGTATAGATTTTTTGAGAAAAAATTTCCATGGGTAAAAAAAAGTCCCTGGAAAGAAGATGAGGCACCATTTGTGGAGATAAATATTGATTCAAAAGTAAGTTGGGGATTATAAAAACATTCATAATATATAATAAAATTCTATACAACAGTTATTAATAATATTATCTTCAATACTTTGTAATCTTTGCTTATAATAATATTATCTAACGGTTTATCCATAATCATATTTACAAGTTTTTTATTATAAGAAAAGAATTGGTAGAGGCAAAAAAATCATTATTATTGATATGTGTAGTTATTTCAGGAACATTAGTAGGGATTTTGTTCGGAATGTTAATAGAAAAGATTGACGATAATAAATTCCATATCAATATGGTATTAAAATCCTTACCATCAGACCATGATATCTTGGTTATACGGCCTGATTTATACGATGATAGATCTTTAACAACTAAATAGTAATTTTAAAAACAGACATGTAACAAATTACTAAATATCTGTGATTATAACGTTAGTAAAAAACTCTCATTCAATAATATTTTAGCAGTACTGATTGTTATTATTTAACCATATATCATTGTTAAAAAAAATTAATATACATCGATATTGTCTATAATACGATAGTAATATATCATTGTTAAAAAAAATTAATATACATCGATATTGTCTATAATACGATAGTAAATGTATAAAGTTATGATATTAACATGCATTCTAATTACATCTGCATTAGTATTATTTACAACATCAACAAGCAATGTTAATGCAGAACCGTTTGTAGGTATCACCTCAGATTCAATTTGCACTACAGAAAGGGACTTTAATGCATTGCTTGAAACAAACAGATTTCAACCAAACAGCAATGTGCATTGGGATCTAGTTAA
>QCWD01000091.1 GCA_013114725.1 Nitrososphaeraceae archaeon
CTTGGCGTATATCTTTCTTCATTATTTGAACCTGCTAAAAAATAGTGAAAATGAATACGATGCAGGTACAAATAATCGGTTTTGTCTATTAACAAAATCATTGGTATCGAAAATATTTCTGACATCTATATAATTTTCGGTCTGACAAAATCCCTATTGATGGCAGCAACAAAAGGTTTGATCCTAATAGTTTTGAAGACAAAAATTTGAAGAGAACATAGTCTCTCTGTGATCCAAGATCGGATTGCCAACAAAAAACTTTGGGATATTAATTTTACCTAAAAACCTGTTATCTATAACACATCATATCCAATCGAAAAGAACCAATACGGAGACAATACTTTCCTAATTGTTGTGTTATTTGGTTTTATGGAATTCTGTGAATCCGCATTTACCGCAGGTCAGTCTATCTTTGTGTTCAGCCATGAATACTCCCTTTCCACATCTGGGACATTCCCTTTTTGTCCTTTTGAGCGCATCTCCTTCTATTTTATAAAATTGAGAAACTGATTTCTCTTTTTTTTCTTTTTTACCTGTCATTCTTTACCTTTTACCCCCTTTCTTCTCTGCAGCAGCTGCTTGTTTTGCCTTTAATTTAATGGCTTTTTCCTCATCAAGTATTTTTTTTCTTTCCTCTTTTGTTAGTATTCTTAATAGTCTGTATCTTGGAATTATGTTTTTCGCGTCTGCTTCATCTTTGTAGATGTGAAAAACTGCTTTTAAATCTCTCTTTCCTTTTTTAGGTTGGAGTGAAATCGGTACTATGTATTCGTTCTTCATTTTCAGGTATTTTGCAACAATTTCTTTTAATTCTATTCTTGATATTTTTCCTGCTGCTTCTTTGAACGATATATGTACTTCTCTTCTTCCTAAAAGTGAATTATTTTTATCATTTAATATTGTTAACTCGAATGACAATGTGATTGTTCAATAGAAATTTTCATAACTCATATAAGCATTTGCATATTCCTTTTTTAATAGAATAATGGATTATAAATCAAAAATTGAATTACTTAAAAACAATATCTTTATGATAATTTAAAATACACCGGACCTGATGGGCAAGAAAGCAGTACTGACTCAAAAAAGTACTTTCTATTTTATAAAATTATAATTTTATAGATGTATTTTAAAGTTAAGAAAAAAAATTTAGAAAGAAAAAAAAGAGTAGCACATGGGTGTTTATTTGTATACCTGTACAAAAAAAGGTTAGTAGTTCACTTTTCTAACCTTCCGCATGAACAGAGTCCACAAGAATAAATACATCATTATCAATGACGCATGTTTGTACTTCGCCCTTGGCTATTGCTCCCTGAACTTCAAACTCCCCAGTATTTGTAGTCTTCTGAAAATGTTGCACTAACTCCAAAGGAACCACTAGGTGAAATGTTAAATGACTCGCTGTATAATCTCAAGCTCCTAGTGTTACTAAAGTTCCATCTGAAGAACCTGGAAATTCATCGGGATTTGGATTGTTTCCTGTTACAGTGATTAGAACTTCTTCTGGACCCAGATTTTCACAAAATTCTGAATATACCCCTGAGATACTACACGTTACTTTTTTGGTAACATTTAAAGTAGAAGATTCCTGTTTCTGTCCTGCAGTCGTAAGATTCGTAACAATTAACTGATTGTTAATCTCGTTTTCATTGTCACAGTCACTATCTTTTTTACACTTGTTTTCCTGTTCAATGTCTGCTTCAATCTCAGCTTCATTCTCTTGGGCCAATATTTATGTCTGGTGTGATAGAAACGTTCCACTTCATAAAAGAACGGAAGATGGGAAAAGTATACCAAATACTGCAAATATGTTAAGTTTGGACATTCTAGCAAAAGAAAGATAAAAAGTATATAGGAATTGTTAAGCATTTTTCATCATAACTTTTATGTAATGTCGTAGGAAAAAGCATTACAAAAATTGTAATACAAAAGTTTGGATAAAATTTTAGCTAGGAAACATTTCCTTTTAATGTACTCTTGGAAAAGTCTAGTAATATTGTCGTTTAGTTTTTTGGTATTAGTGCCTTGATTACTATCATGTATTTACCATCATCAGATCTTTTAGCTAGTAGAACTTTAGGTTAACAAAGGGATAATAAAAAATCATCGTTTACATGTGTACCGGTTTTTACTACTGAGATGATCGTGTCATTATATGTTCTGTTGAACAGTAGATTATTTTGTTCATGTTTTAAAAATGACAGCCAGGTTGGTTTCGCGCTGTTCCATCCATTTGATTTTTCCACTACTTTTCGTGGTGAATCTCAGTATGCAGATATAAAAGGATATATATTGCAAATCATCCCAAAATCTCCACTCTTTTGTATTGACTCTGTTCTTTATGATAGTCTTTGGTCTTTTTTCTGACTCATCTTGTGGCAGTTGTATGATATGCAATGGAATTATGTTATTGGTTGGATATAAAAAATCCATAAAGGTACAGAGACTGGAATTGTAAGAACTTTTTGTAGAATTTGATTTAAGATCGTCCATAAAGTTTGCAAAGATAGGATCGTTTTGTTATACAAGTACCTTAAGTTTTCCAAGACTTTTTTCCATTCCTACAAGCTTTGTCTGTGATCTTTTAATATTTAATAAGACCTAAATAGTGTCTGACATATTGATTACTTATTTATCAATATAGCATTTAATATTTCAAATGTTCCCCGCTGCCCATCCCATTTTTTTACAAATTTTGTAATATGTAATTTTTTTGTATAGAGAGGACAATCCAATACAAGAGTTTCGCCTTCTCCACCCTCAAAAGTTAAATTAAACTGGTATTTTTCGCTAAGATGTTTTAATTCAGATAAAGATTTTCCGTCCAATACAACACCAAGCCATTTCACATCCAGTCCCATGGCAGATACACTTGTAATCATTACTTTGAATCCATCTTCAATAAGTGAAGAAAGATAATCGTTTGGATTGGCTTTCCAGATTGGTGAAATTAATTGTATATCATATTTATCACAAATTTTTTGAAAGATCGTTCTTTGAAAGTTACTATTTATTCCTCCGTGAACCAATCCTGAGATGGAATATTTTTCAATAGAATTTAAGATCAGTCTATCCAATATTGAAATTTCAGTTGTTTTTTCTATCCCCGTAGTTGCAGCATGTAAAAGTGGTATATTCAAAGACTTGGATAACAGAGAAGTTAGTCTAACATTTGGATAATGAAAGATTAAGCTTTCATCGGAATATGGGACAATGTTTAACAGGCAAGAAATCTCATGACCCATTTGTTTTGCAAGGTAAATAGAATATGTACTATCTTTTCCACCAGAAAATAATGCTGCAATCTTCATTTTTTAATAATAATATTTTTATGATATCTCTTTTTTGTATATTTAAAATTTTGTAATGGAAGACCATGTAGAAACCATCTCAAGATTAACAAATTTATCCTTGTATGAACATTATACGCGATACATCTGAAAATCAATTCTCTCTGCATTTTTATCAATTGTGATGAGATATTTTCACCAAACAGTCTTTTTATAACATATATGATAGTTTCGTTCTTGTTCCTCTGATGATATAACAACTTATGGTATCCACACTTCATCTTCTTTCTGTATCTTCCACGAGTCTTCCAGATAGATACCATTTCATTTCTTACAGCTATGATCCTGTACCCATGCAGTTTTTGTAGTACCAATACTTGATTTTCCTAACTATCATATCCATTGTCTGCAACAACTGCAGATAATTTTTTTATTTCAGATATTTTTATTACAATTGGTTTGAAATCAATACGGTCATTTCTTGTCGGAACACGCCAGGCCTTTATAGAACAAATAATCTCCATCAGTACATTCGGCTCCAATAGATAGTTTACCGTATTTGCTTCTAAATTTAGTTCTGGTAGTTTAGTATTGTGACGCATGCATTTTTTTGAACCCTGTTGAATCAATACCGGGTATATGTGTCTTGTATTCGTCATGACAAAGAGGATGAATGATGAAATTATCATTTCCAACAAAGCAGTACTGGTCCGGTCTGCAAATTTCTGCAGTGTTGAATAATGCGGTATTCTTGATAATTGCAAAAACAACCTCAGATGGTATGCTTCAACAAATCATTCAGTAAACAACCTAAAACTTTTTCCTTCATACAGTCGTATGGTAACAAGAACAATGTGCTGTCGTACTGTATAGATATGGTTCCTCTTTCTGGGCAAATATAATAATATTCTGCAGTGTGTTAAAATACGTAGTAACTGTTCTGTAAGTCTCACGGATCTGGATTGTTTTTGATAGTTCAAAAATTTACAGTTGTATGTTGTTAGCTATGATGGTTTCTACAGAGCATAATGGAACGCTTCAGGAACTCATAATCTTCATCACTTAGTATCGATAATAAATCGATTGCAGACGGCTCTTCCTTTCCTCATTAGCGTTCCAAAGTATTATAAAAAAAGTCCTTTATTTAAGTTAAAAAAATGATGATAAATTTTGAAATGATAATTTAAACAGATGAAATTTTATAATAGGAAGATATAGGTATCAATTATGAAATCAGCAAAAATAATCAAACCTACAGAACCGCTTACTATTGAAAATAATGACGATACCCCATCAATTAAGAATAACAATCAAGTTTTGATAAGGATTGATTCTGCAGGTATCTGTCATAGCGACCTGCATTTATGGGAAGGGGGTTACCATGGTGCAGGTGGATCTTTTATGAAGGTAGAGGACAGAGGAGTAAAGTTTCCACTTACCCCAGGACATGAGATTGCAGGTACTATAGAGAAGATAGATGAAAATGTTTCTCAGTTTACAAAAGGTGATAAAGTACTTGTCTATCCCTGGTTGGGTGAAGGGACATGCCCTGCATGCAGAGTAGGAGAAGAAAATTTATGTGACTTTCCTAAAACTTTAGGAATCTATCAGGACGGTGGGTATTCTGACCATGTTCTTGTTCCCAGTTTTAAGTATCTGATTAAAATAGATGGTATAGATAGTGATTCCTCTGCGTCCTTGGCATGCTCAGGATTAACTGCGTATACTGCAGTAAAGAAGGCATCACCGTCACCGGGGGAAAATCTGGTAATAATCGGCGCTGGAGGACTGGGATTAATGGCAGTTCAGATATCAAAGTCAATTACAAACGCTAATGTAATAATGGTAGATGTCGATGATAGGAAATTATCAGAATCTAAAAGACTGGGTGTTGATCACACAATAAATTCTCTTACAACAGATGTCATAAAAGGAATAAAAGATATAACCAATGGTAATGGTGCAGAGGTGGTAATCGATTTTGTGAATAACAGTAAAACAGCACCTCGTGTTTTGGATATGCTTAGAAAAAGAGGCAAGTATGTAATGGTTGGATTGTTTGGAGGAGAATTGAATCTGAGTTTACCCACGGTTCCACTAAGAGCTTTTAATATTTCAGGTGCATATACAGGGAAATTCAGTGACTTAGTAGAATTAGTAGAGTTGTCAAAATTAGGGAGAATCCAATCACTGGTCTCAAAAAAATATCAACTCGATGATGTTAATGAGGCATTATCTGATCTAAAAAACGGTAAAATAATTGGAAGAGCAGTTTTTAATCCGTAGCACAATATAATAAATGTCAACCAGTCATAACAGCCTTCAATACACAATGAATAAAAAATGTATCCCGCGAGCAGGATTTGCTCCAAAATAATTTTATTTATTTTGTTTGAGCCTGCGACAATTCGGTTTCTGCCATTGTTAGCCTGATAGGCTGTTTAACCGGTCAGCTTTTACAATTAGCCAACTCCTACAGCCGAAAGCTCTACCAGGCTGAGCTATCGCGGGACAAATCCAAAATTGTGGTTATTATATAAATTTGTTTACAGTGATCAGAATAGTATGGTGTAAAAATTGAAGA
>QCWD01000092.1 GCA_013114725.1 Nitrososphaeraceae archaeon
TATAAAGATGGAATTATATTAAATGACCCAGATCACATGATACCGCAAAAAATATTTTCCATAAATATAAAATAAATTATTATAAACTTAAGTATTAACCTTAGAAAGACATCTGATGTTTATCAATAATATTATTTTTTATGAATTCTATCATTTCAAGATAAAAGGTTATTCTTTTAAATTCTGGAATTTTCTAAAGCAGTTTGCCCCAAATTATACAGAACAAATAAACTGGCTCTCATTACATGGTTCAAACATTCTAGTATGAAATTGATGAATTTTATTATTCATTATAACAATTTTCGTATCCTATATTTTATTTATTTTAATCTTCTAATTTTGAAATTATAAAATTATATCCCTAAAAGTTTTTGTAATAGTCTTGTGATTTTTTTTCGACGTCGAAAAAATGTATTTTTGTATTTAGATTGTAAAAATTGATACCAAACTCTTTAAAAATGATTATTTTGATTAAAATTATAATGATAAGTGAAAAGAACTTATACATTGTAGCGATAATGATCGCTTCAATAGGATTAATAACTACGACTCAGACAAATATATTTGCACAAGACGCACCAGAAACAAATGTATCTCCAGACACAGAAGAAATGGCAGTAGTACTTTCATTAGAAGACACGAGAAATGGTGCAACATACCAGTATATAGTAAATAGTACAGCACAAATGAAAGAGTTAATTAAAAGTGTTTACAAAATGGGATTACCACCCTCAGGCATTGAGGCAACAGCACTTATGACCGATCCAACAATTTCTGCGATAGATGGAATAATTACAGAAGATAGTCCAGATGCTGCGAGTTTAGGTGAGGATGTAGATGTTGCTGGTTGGGGATGGCTTAAAAAAACGTTTAAAACTGTAACAGGTGTCGTTGGTAAGGGTATAGAAATAGGTAAGAAATACGGACCTATTGCCGCAAAGTTTGCGCCATTACTACTATAATCTTTTTTTTTGGTGAGAATTTTGAAAACTTTAAAATCCATTTTAGCATTAGTTGTGATATTTATCTTAACTGATCTGTCAATTGTTACTTCTGCAAATGCTTATGTACCGAAGTTAAACAATTCAAATATTCAAGATATTATTTCAGCATTGTCTATAGGAGGTACTACATTAGAATCACCTGGTTTGCCTTCTCCTCTTGCCGCAGAATTTGGGGAAGCAGGGAAGCCAATACCTGGCGAATATATTGTAACACTAGAAAATACCTTACAACCAATTGTAGAATCACCATCTACCTCTATGCTCAATACTAATGACACTGGTGATATGTCTACTGCAATTACATCATCAATAAGTTATTTAGAGGAACAGGGTATCGATGTAACGTCCATATATAGTGATGGATTTAAGGTCACTATTCCGTCTACCATAAACGTACCCTCACCTACAGGAGTAGGTGTTGAAAGCGTACCTGTCACTTTAAAAGATATTAAAAAAATTTTTGCGCCTAATGCATCGTCAATTGACGTTTCTAGTCTTATTGAATCAAATTTGACATTAGAAGAAGCAAATGTATTGTCAATAGCAATTGGCAGCGATCAAGTATGCAATATAATTACTACAAATGACAATATTGAACTATGCGAGCAGAATGTCATTGGGTCAACGAGTGCTGAATCAGTGCCTTTTGGAATAAAGAGAATAGGCGGTCCTATGCTAAATATTTCTGAAGACAATAAAAATGTAACAATAGCCGTTATGGACAGCGGAGTAAGTCCACATCCGGATATCAATCTAATTGGTAGTGTTACATTCATAGGGGATAAAAATGATAATATCAATCATGGTACACACGTAGCTGGAATTATTGCAGCAAAAGGTAATAACGGAATAGGGGTGATAGGAGTAAATCCTGGCGCAAAAATATATTCGGTTAAAGTACTAGATAATAAGGCACCAAATAGTCCTGGTTCACTTGATACCTTTAAGAAAGGATTAGAATTCATTAGAGATAATGCAGAATCAATAGATGTTGTAAATCTGAGTATCACACTAGGAAAGAAGAGTGAAATCCTCAATAAATTAATTGATGAGATAGTAGCAAAGGGAGTAGTTGTTGTAGGTGCAGCAGGTAATTCTCAGGAAGATGCCTCTTTAAAATGGCCGGGTAGTGATCCCAACATTGTAGTAGTGGGCTCTATTAGCGATAATGACGGTAAATGTGGTGGTTTGGGTGGCTCGATTAAAATAATTGTAAATGATGCATCTATACCTAGGTTTGATATTGACGATAATTTTGCAAACAGTTATAGTAATTATGGAAGCGTCGTAGACTTGGTAGCACCAGGCACAAATATTCTTTCTACTTCAAACAGCGGTTCCTACATGATAACTACTGGTACAAGTATGGCATCACCACATGTTGCAGGTGCTGCAGCAATCTATGTTGAATCCAATCCTAGTGCAACTCCCAGTGAAGTATTACAATCTTTAAAGGACTCTGCAATCTCTCAAACTCAAACCTGTCATTCTATGAATAATGGGGGATACATAAAAGGTCCTAATGGTCCTACGGTTGAACTAGTAAACATCGCACAAAATGATAAAGATTCTTCACTGAACTTTGTAATAAATAAAAACTCAAAAACATCTGAGGTAAACCTTCTTCAGCGTATGTTGGCCATTTTAGGATATAGTCCAGGAATAATTGATGGTAAATTCGGACCTAAAACAGAATCTGCAGTAAAGCAATTCCAGCAAGATGATGGATTTACAGCTGATGGCGAAGTTAGATTAGACACATGGACTGAAATAAGTTCTATGGTCGTAGAAAAATTAAACACGCTAGCAAACGGAGATAGTGGAGTACACGTAAACCTTCTTCAGCGTATGTTGGCCATTTTAGGATATAGTCCAGGAATAATTGATGGTAAATTCGGACCTAAAACAGAATCTGCAGTAAAGCAATTCCAGCAAGATGATGGATTTACAGCTGATGGTATTGTACGAGCTGATGTTTGGACTGCCATGTTTTCCAAAATACCATATAAATTAACTGATTCCACCGGACCCACAATGACCGGTTTAGATTCCCCAGTTGAAGGAATAGATGAGATGCATTTATCTATTTTGTCCGCAGTAGAAAATCTAAATTCATCAATCAATAATCTCACAAAAACCATCCAATTACATTTCAAATAGAACAAAATAAATTTTCTATTTTTTTTATTTATTATTATTTGTACATATAAAATATACATATTTGTAAAATTTATCTATTTTTTATTATTGTTTTTAAGAATATAATTCTATTTTTGATTAACAAAAAATATATTAGAAAGATTGCTTCAAACTTAATAATGATTGATATTCTGATATTATTTTTAGTTTCACACTTCTCTACTAGTGATTATGAATGTACTCAATGTATCGTGAAAACCATATATCTTAATTCAGGACAAGAGTATTTGACTGCTATAATGGACGTTAAAAATTCTCCTCTCAATATTACTACTGATAAAGATATTTATAACATTACGGAATCCATTAATATCAAAATAACAAACAATGGAGAAAATATCATTGCATTTCCAGACAGCTCACTTGGATTAGAATTTGTAAATATTAATACAGGAGAATCGTTTGGATTTCCTGGAGTGGCCGTGTTGACCACATTAGGTTCAAATGAAACAAATACATCTTTGGTGAATTTAACCAATGCAGAGATACCTGTTGGAACATATAAAATAATCCTTAAACCGTTGGAAGAGATAGGCCAAATATCAACAAATATAACGATAAAATAATTTCATAATTCTCTCCAAAATACAACCACCTTTTGAATGCTCTATTAAGATAGTTTAATTATCATGTATCTATAGACCAAATTTATCTTTTGTATTTCATCGTATATTGACAAATTGAATGATATGTTTGTATACATAACTGGGATCACAATATTTCCTCATAATATAAGAACTTTAAATCCTATTTCATCTTATTTCATGACTATTTTCTATTGATTTTTAGGTTCTGTTAACTTATCAAAAGATCTATAGCTGTAAACATTCTATTTCTAATGCATGCCTATTACATTTGAAAGAAGCAGAATGTACATATATAATTATAGTAATATATTCTTCATATCTATATTTTTTGGGATTGAGTTTATGCAAAACCTCAACAACATTTTCTATATTTAGAGAACGAAAAGAAGTTACGTGTCTATCTGGAATTGGATACAAAGTTTATTGTAGGAAAAGAGTCTACATATACTATCGATGAGACTGTAATCCAGATTGGATGGAAACATACTATTTACGGATTGCTACTGAATCAATACATCATTCTGTTCTTGTAGAAAATATCTAGGATATTATGAATATGGACCAAAAGCCGTAATGCTTACGGAGTAAGAAAAACAACTAGTATTGGAAGATCCAAAGATGATAATAAAATCATGTAAATCTCAATATTTTGGAAATACGACAACTACTTGTGATAAAATGATGGGTTTTTTATATGATAAATGTTGAAATTACTATGGAGAAATCCGTTACAGAAGAACCCGAAGTGAAAGCATGTGTAATTCAATTAGGAAATGATAGGTATGATCAATCAATTTCTTGCAACATTTCTTATGCCACAAAAACTCAAAGCGGAGAACCTCAAAAGATCATCGTTTCGCTTTAATTTTTATTATCCCTATTTGGTATTACGAACTTTTACCATACGAACTTTTACAATTAATTTAAGATTTTAAAAGATATTATTTATTTTAATTAAAATACTCAAAAACCATCAAAAAGTTTAAACCATTCTTTTCTACATGAAAACATAATTATGAATATTTTTCATAAGGATTCTAAGGAACCAGAAAAGAAAGAAGAGTATGAACACAAATTTCATGCGAAATACCTTTGAGGACATAAGGCATATCCTGCAAAAAAAGCAAACGATGTTGACGTTTTCATATTTTCTGACAGACTTGAAGTTTATCATAAAGCTATGGTTCTATCGATACCGTATAACAAAATAAAGAATATTGATAATATGGATGAAAAAAAAATGTCTGCACTAAGAATTGTCGGACTAGGTTTAGTTTTTCTGCCTTTAGCGATTGTTGGAGCTATGTGGGAAAAGAAGGCATTGTATACTGTCATAGAATATGATGATGGATTTGATACCCCGCATGTGGTTCTTGATTTTGGAGACAATGTTTACAAATATCAACCTATGATCTATCAAAAAGTAATGCAATCTAGGATGTAATTTCTTTAAATTTAAAAAAATTTTTAGATTATAAATTTTAGATTAATTTATTCCTTGTAACTTTGATGGTTTTACGGTGTCATGATTCGAATCTTTCTTTTTGATATCAAAAAAATCTACATCTTTACCAATATATTTGGTATAAAATATTATACATTTGAGATTGTTTATATGGTGATTTTCTGATGATCCATTAATCTTCGTATATTGCAAAAACTCTTCTGCCTTCCTATTCTTGTCATTTGGAATTGTGTCTATCTTTCCTACAATAGTTGACAACTTGAATGACATCTCCTACTTTTGTTCCTCCTTTATAGAGCTATTGTATCCAGAACTAATATATGAACACTGATACAATAAGGGTGTCAATCCCACTGGCCCAAAAGTATATAAAAATTATGGTCAACGAAATTGGTAACTAATTACAGTTAAATCGAATTTAGGTTCTGAATGACAGAAATAGGATGTTAGCTAGATCTTTAAGGTAAAAGGATCGAATGGTTCGATGATTATTATCCATGTACTGGTAAACAAAATTGTGATCTGGATCATGTATAATTATAACAGAAATAACACGTTCCAATTAAAAACAGGAGGCGACAAAATCATCTT
>QCWD01000093.1 GCA_013114725.1 Nitrososphaeraceae archaeon
CAGTAAGTCCTGTGTATGTTTTAGAATCACTGCTGACACCGGTAAGGTTGCATGGATCGTCAGGTCCAGATGGGACTGGACCACTTAGACTGCAAATAAAGTGGTCTGTATCTGTTGCAGGAGTACCTGAAAAGTCAAATGTGATTTCTGTAGATGATGTTGTACCGCCGTCTGTTACAGATAGGAGATTTCCGTCTGTTGCAGCATCAATTGTTGTATCTGGTGCTGTTGTGTCTACTGTAAAGGCAAATGTTGCTGGAGTAAGATCTGCATTACCGTTTATGTCAACTGCAGCAACTGTGAATGTGTAATCACCATCAGTAAGTCCTGTGTATGTTTTAGAATCACTGCTGACACCGGTAAGGTTGCATGGATCGTCAGGACCTGATGGGACTGGACCACTTAGACTGCAAATAAAGTGGTCTGTATCTGTTGCAGGAGTACCTGAAAAGTCAAACGTGATTTCAGTAGATGATGTTGTACCGCCGTCTGTTACAGATAGGAGATTTCCGTCTGTTGCGGCATCAATTGTTGTATCTGGTGCTGTTGTGTCTACTGTAAAGGCAAATGTTGCTGGGGTAGGATCAGGAGTATTTGACGTAGAAACGGCAGCAACTGTGAATGTGTATTCACCGTCGGTAAGTCCGGTGTATGTTTTAGAGTCACTGCTGACACCGGTAAGGTTGCATGGATCGTCAGGACCTGATGGGACTGGACCACTTAGACTGCAAATAAAGTGGTCTGTATATAATGTTGGAGTACCTGAAAAGTCAAACGTGATTTCAGTAGATGATGTTGTACCGCCGTCTGTTACAGGATTGGTATTGCCATCTGTTGCGGCATCGATTGTCGTATCAGGAGTTATATTGACAATCGCATTTTCACAATCAATAAGAGTATCTTCATCTGGATTATAATCTGTGACTGTGTCCGGACCGTGACCACAGTCAAATGTATCTTCTCCTGGTCCACCTGTAAGTATATCTGCACCGTTTCCTCCAACTAATAGATCATTACCATCACCACCATCTAGTGTATCTATACCTTCCTCTCCATAGATTTCATCATCTCCGCCACATCCTTGGATATCATCCTGACCTTGTCCACCGTTTATTGTAGTAGAAGCATCAGTATCTACAATTGTATCATCTTGATTTGTTCCTACTCCTCCAGGTCCAGGACAATCACTTTGAATTGATACCATACTTTGAACAGGTACCTCAGCTAGAACAGGTACATCAGCAGAAAATGACTCTATAGATTCAACATTTCCAAAATTGTCCATTCCTTTTACACTAAATGTATGTGTGCCTGCTGAAAGTCCAGAAACTTTGTTTGGACTAGAACATATTGAAAAAGGATCGTTATCAACTTTGCATTCAAAATGATTTATAGAGTTATCTTTTGCACTAAAACCAAATTCGATCGAATCTGGAGAAAGTAAATTATCTATAACAAAAGAGTGTGTCAGTTGTTTGGAAACACTTGCGTCATTTGGAAATTTGACGTAATCTATAATGCTTTCAGATTGGATTTTATCTTGTGATGTTATCCACGTAAAACTAGTAGTTTTGAGAGGCAGTTCTGCCAGTCTTACATTAAAAATATGAGTCCCACTGGTTAAATTATCATACCCAATAGGAGAGGTACAGATACCAAATGGAGAAGAGTCTAACGAACACTCAAAATTATATGCACCTGTCATGTTCTGGGCTGAAAATGTAATGAATATTTGGTCAGATGTATCTGATTGAGCGTTAGACAAGGCTAAGCCCTGGCCGTTTATTGCCGAAACAATTTCAATAATGATATTAGAATTGCAATCCTCGTCAAAGAGGTCAACCTTGTTATCAAGATCCTCATCTATACCACTGTTACAGACTTCTGCTTGAGGAATATTATCCTGAACTTCGACATCAAATGAAAATTCAGCAATATTTAATGCATCATCTTCTGCACTGCAGTTTACTGTGGTAACCCCAAGTAGAAAGAAAGATCCGGATGTTGGTGTACATGTTATTAAAACATCTTCATCAACAATATCTGTTGCATTGACCATAAAGTTTGTAATATTACCGTACGGACTTGATGCTTCTACAAAAAGAGATTCTGGACCTGTAATGATAGGAGGGGTAGTATCAGTTACATTAACATTAAACGAAAATATTGATGTATTATCTGCATCATCTATTGCAGTACATTTTACTATGGTTTGACCCAACGGAAACATTTTTCCAGTTTTAGGATTGCATTTGATAGAGACGTCAGAATCAAATACATCTGTTGCGTTGGTCTCATATGGTACTTTTGCACCGTCTAGTTCTGTTGCTTCAACTGTTATATATGGAGGACCGACTATTACAGGAGCAGAATAATCTATCAAAATATTAACAGGACTTGAAAATGGCGATACAATACAATCCTCTATACAGTTATCAGTAAAGCCCAATGCCGAAAGACTGTGGTAACCTTCAGATAGGGTAATTCCATTTGTTGTCCATCCTCCAGTTACATCATTATTTGGAATTGCTTGTCCCAAAAAAACAGGAAGGCTATTGTTAGTTAATTCGTATATTCGTATTTCAGAGTATTTCATGTTGTTGTTTTGAAGTGTATAATTAGCATTCCCTGAAAATGTAATTGTATTATTTGAAATTATATTATTGTTTCCGGGATACAAAATAACTGGTTTTTTTAATGGCGATAAAGTTGAATCAACTTTAACATGCATTGGTTGAGAAATACTTGATTTTGATCCGTCGTTTCGGGTACCTTGTACCACAAAATCATATTGTCCATCAGGCAATACAACATTGGCTGTCCACTTACCGACAGTAGGAGATGTAACATTACCCTTTCCAACATTAATTAGACCATCGGGGGTTGAAAGATAAAGGTCTACTGATGAATATGTTAATTGAATCCCTATCTGTTCTTCAAATGCACTTCCTTGCAATTGGACATGATTGTCAGAAAATACCGTATTGTTAATTATGCTGGTGATTTTAGGAGCGGTATTTGATAGAGTATCAAGTTTATAAAAATCAGTTTGATTGAAATTATTTGATTTAAATGTATCAAAATCCTCAAATAGATTTGGAAGTATCATTGAATTTTTTTTGTTTTCATGTGTTGCATAAACGGAATTGTGTAATATAGGAGATAAAAGGAGTAAAATAAGTAAAACAGAGGAGATGAATCTATAACCATTAGAAGAATATAATTTCAACATGTACTGAGTGCACTGTTAATATATAAATCTCTTGAATAAATTAATCATATTATAGTTAAAAAAATATTGTACTATAAAATGTACATGTAAAATAGAATTATATAAACATTAAAAATAATGATGTATGAATTTTAAAATAATGAATTGTAAAGTAAAAGAGAAAGTATAATTTTTCGATGTCGAAAAAAATATACCAATATATTTATCTATAATAATACGGAAATAAAATATGCGTATTCTCCTGTGCAATGTGGGAACTCCAATAACTTTGAAAAGTTATGGAGATACACATACCCACCATACGTGGAACATATATTTCTGTTATCTATATAACAAATTTTAATTTAATACAGTATAAAGATGAGCTGAATAGTGTAATTTTGTGGTGTTAGAACATCATTTGTGATTTAGAAATGATTTAAGCAAATTATTTTGTATTTGCAATTAAATTTAGTAAACATAAGGATAATAAATCAATAACGATTATCTTGTATGTCTTTGCTGAATGAAAGAAAGAAGATTTCTTAATCATTGAATGAATATATTTAAGAATTAGAAATTAATCAGATCGATTAAACAACTACAGAAATATAAAAAAATTCTGACGATTTTTTATTTTTAACAACTTTGGTTTGGGATTGAAAAAAATAAAATTTTTATATCTAGTTAAAAAATAGAACTAACTTAACGACTAACAAACTTTCCGTGTCCAAGTAACGATTCTTCTACATATCCATTTTCCATTACAATTTTTCCCCTAACAATAGTCATGATAGGCCATCCTTTCATATTCCATCCATCATATATTGTATAATCTGAATATGATTGTAAAAGTTCAGGAGTCACATTTTTTTCCAAATCAAGATCAATTATTGTTAAATCAGCATCGGATCCTTCAGCTATGGTACCTTTTCTAGGGTACATATTGAAAATTCGGGATGTATTGTAACTACACAACTCTGAAACCCTGAGCAAATCAATTCGTTTTTTGTTAACACCTTGACTTAACAAAACTGGTAACATCGTCGCCATCCCGGGAAATCCTGATAATGATTTTAAAAGATCATCGTGATTTTCACCCCCCAATTTTAGTTCCAGACGGTTGGCGACATGGTCAGTACCAACCGTATCAATCATCCCGTTTCTCAGAGCATACCAGATACTTTGAACATCAAATTTTGAGCGAAGTGGAGGAACCACTTTTCCTCTCAAATTATTAAAGGAAAAATCATGTGTTAGATATTGCGGACATGTTTCAATAAAAAGATTGCATTTTCCTTTTTCCCTTTCTCTGATTATGGCATCAAGTGCATCACTTGAACCTATATGAACATAATAGATATTTGCTCCAAAATCACGTGCAGTCTGAGAAATTTTTTCTATACATCTTGACTCCGAATAAGGTGGCCGGCAATCAGACCACAGTTGTAGAGGATTTTCATTAAATGTGTTTTCATCTAGATGTCTGAAGGTATCTTCTTTTATCAAGATTTTTAGAGGTTCGGAATAGTTGTTGTGACTATTGTCACTATCATTATTAAAATTACCTTTTTCACTATCTGTATCTTTATGAATATTAGAATGTAAAACTGTTTTTTGTTGATGATTTTTTTTTAATTCTGTTAACTGTCCAATGTTACTAGAGCATATATTAATATCCTCAGCATGAACTAGAATTACCCCATCCCGTTCTGAACCTTTTTTAATCAAAGAATAAACAGTATCATATTCCATATTAACCTCCCCGTCACGAAGATTATATTCTCCAGGTGACAGGTCCATGTGAATTCGATTTAATTGTAGACCAAGATTCATGTAAATTTTAAATGAACTTATGCCATTTTCATATAAAAAGTTCAGTTCATCTACATGATATTTATCAAATATTGATGCATGGATAGTATAATCTACAAAGTGGTTTTTTGCACTTGATTCCAGCTGTTCAGACAATGTCTTTTTAAAAGAACCGTCTAGTCTGAGCATTCGCATTATAGTAGTGATACCACCTATTGCGGCAGTTCTTGATTCTGTTCTGGCTGCTTCATTTATTGGAGTATATACTCCATAATGGACATGTGGGTCTATCAATCCAGGCAGAACAAATTTTTCTTTAAGATCAATTGTAATATCTGAAGTTATATTTGATAGATTTTTTAATAATCTTTTGATTTTACCGCCTTCAATTAAAATATTTGTCTGTACAATACCTACTTTTGGAATAACTGCATTACAATTAGTTAGTAAAAGATCGCAAGAATTTTCCATGAAGAGTTATAGAATTAAAAGTATTCCAGCATAATAAAAACATATTATATTATAAGGTATCTGTATTTTCTGAATTTTTATAAAAAAGAACTAGACAAAAATCCAATAAATGAAGTAATCATAATCATTAGTACAAGAAAAATAAAAAAAATAGGGTTTTTTGTTTGGAATATTTTTTGTTTATTGGAGTGCCATCTCTGCTGTTTCAACTTCTGGCATCTTAAATGCTGGGCTGTCACTGCCTTTTGGAGCGACTGCTGTTCCAGCTGGATGATCCCATTCTGTTGAATTTGCGCTTGCCATTACAGCAAATGCGGCACCCTTTACTACGTG
>QCWD01000005.1 GCA_013114725.1 Nitrososphaeraceae archaeon
GAAGGACCTATTGATGCATCGTTTAAATCAAAAAGACAAGTTTCGGGAAAATTCAAAAATGTAAGTGTTTGGGGCCCAATTGATGCTCCAGGAAAGCTTGGTGTATGGGGTGACAACGTCTGTGTAGATTTTGATATATGTATTGGGGATGGTGCTTGTATAGACGCTTGTCCTGTAAATGTATATGAGTGGTTAGATACTCCAGGACATCCTGGTTCCGAAAAAAAGCCTTTTATGGCTAGAGAAAAAGACTGTATATTTTGCCTTGCTTGTGAAAACGTTTGTCCGCCCCAGGCTATCAAGATATTTCAGAAAAACTAATCATTGTTTATAATATAGTTAAATTACTTGTTTTGGATAAAAAATTTAATCTTGTTGCTTTGGGAGGAACATTTGACCATTTACATTTAGGTCACCGTTCTTTATTGAAAAAAGCATTTGAAGTGGGAAATAGCGTCTTGATCGGCATTACGGGAGATTCTTATTTGAAAAAATATAAAAAAAAATCGAATATAACAAACTGCTATGAAAGTCGCGTATTAAATCTTATAAATTTTATCAAAAAAAATTTTAAAAATACCTCATTTTCTATAATTAAACTTGATGACAAATACGGACCCACAGTAACTTCCAAGGAAATTCAAGCTCTAGTAACAAGTACCGAAACTAAACAAACCGGATTGAGAATAAATAGAATTAGAGTCAAAAATGGCTTGGATCCGTTACTAATAATAACCGTAGATTTGATTTTATCTTGTGATGGAATTCCATTGTCATCAACACGTATAAGGTCAGGCGAAATCAATAGTCTCGGAAAAATTTTAAAAAAAAATCTTAATGGTCTATAAATATTGATTATTATTATTTTATCCAAAGACTTTATTAAATAACATGAAAGCCCAAAATAATCCTCTTAATTATCTGTCTTCAAAAATATCAACCTCACTAAAAAATCTAGAAAATGGACTAGACCCGGATGTTTTGGCGTATTGGTACAAAAGGATAGAGGAAAGATCCATAGAACTCGTCCCAAATAGTTTAAAAGACAACATTCATTTTATTCAAGATCGGTTCTTATGGATGAAATATGATTTGAACATTTCAAAACGTTCCATTCCGTATATTCTTCAATCTATAGAGGAATACATCGAAATGATGCCTTATTCTACTGCACTGTATTTTGCTAACGTGAGTCAAATATTAGTTAAAAAAACCGAAAATTAATAAAAATACACCGATATCATTTTTTATATGTTGGTCATGCTATATCTGAACCGAATTTGATCATTTTGATATATTTCCTTCTTTGTATATAAAATTGTAGAAACATCAATTTTTCAACATCGAACAATATTGACTATTAATTTACAAAACCATTGTTTAATGAAATGAAGAGTAATAATTTCATACTAAATATATACCGTGATAATTTATTTTAACAAATCAGAACATTTCTTAGATTTACATAAAAATATTTTATTTTCTAATATGTACATCTTAACCTCAGTCACAAATTTTCAAACATAAATAAAATTTATATTTTCTTTATTTACATCGTCTCTTTTAATATATTTAACAATCTTTTCTCCTTTGAGAATTTCTCTAAAAAAATCGTTAAATTTGATCGCATTTTCTTGATTCTTCATTACAATACTATGACATGAATTATCTTTGAGTTTTATTATTATTTCGTTATTAATTATACGGGCAATATTTAAGATAAAATATGAATTATCTTTTTGTAATGAGAACAAACTTATCATTTTGTCTACTTCATATCTATCTTCACATTCAAATACTTGGATCTGTTCATGCATTTTGAATTGATTCCACCTCATCAGATTTACCGTCCAAAATGAAATCAGATATAACATTTTTTGCCCTTTCTCTATTTTTTTTAAATTCAATAATAAAATCTTTAGAATTATCTGCAAGATTGTTTTTACATTCTCCACACAAGAGATTTCCAGAAGTACAACGATAAAATCTCTCATTAGATTTTTTTTCCGAATCAAAGAAATATTTTAGATACCAAAAAACAGGACATTTATTTGGATTCCCTCCTAATTCCCTCTGAATTGCAACTGTCGGTTGTCCTCCTGTTAATGACGATTTTATCTTTTTAACTACGACTTCTGGTTCGTCGGTTGTTAAAACTGCATCATCCGGTTTTGAAGAAGACATTTTTGAATTCATTGTCAAACTAGGTAAAAACTTACTATGAATTTGTGCTGGTTTGTAGTATCCTAATTTTTCTGCAACATCCCGTGTAATTCTCCAATATGGGTCCTGATCTATGGCAGCAGGAATAAGTACAGGTGTCGGTTTATTTTCTAAAACAGATGGTAGAAAACAAGGTGATGCTTGTATTGGAGGAAATCCTATCATGCCGATGTTTGTGTTATTTGAAAAACCAAAAGCAGCTTTTGCAGTAGAAAAAGTAATTTTTCTAGAAATATCTAAAGCTATTGGATACAGATGTTTTATATGTATTGTATCTATGATAATTTTTGTAAGCTCTGGCTTAAAACCTACAGCTATTATATCCAAAATATTTTCGTATGTAAATTTTTTTATTTGCCCTCTTGATAAATTAATATTATAGAGAAATTTTTCATCATCTGTAATTTGAAATAATAATTTTACATCAAACTTTTCTTGTAAATATTTTGTAAAAATCCATGGAAGTATGTGACCAAGATGAACCATGCCAGAGGGACCTCTACCAGTATAAAGATAAAATTTTTCGCCATGTTGATATTTGTCAAAAATCCATCCTAGGTCTCGATGGGAGAAAAAATACCTCTGTTTTAGCAAAGGATGAATTTCTCCAGTTATTTCTTGAATTCTACTGATTAAAAGATCATCTATGCTCTGAGTTCCAAATTTTTTAATTAATTTTATGTAAAGATTATCATCGTCTAAACCGCCAGAAACCTCCCAAGGAGTAATCGTAAAATTCATATCGTCCTCCCTGTTGATTTCATTCTGATCGATATCCATGATTTGTTGTTCATTCCTATTCATCTAGAAAATATAAAATAAATGTTTGAATTGGCTAGTTTTGGCTAACTAAAATGCATTAAACATAATAGAAATTAGCTAGTTTATCCGTTTATCATATAGATAACTGTTTGTTTATTGACTATCTCATGTTGGCTTTTATAATGATCCCTCCATTGCATTAAGGAAATATAATTACATTCTTTAAACATTTAAAAAATGTTGGTATATACAAATCAATATTATGGTTGATTCAGAAGTAACTCTTAACAACATTGAAGTTACAATTTTAAAAAATCTTGATATTACTACTCCTGTAGGATTTGATGAACTAATAAAATCAACATCTCTTGGTTTGGACCAGATTCGTAGAGGAGTTGAATGGTTAAAATATAAAGAATTGATAGTGGTGGATGATAAAACTGAATTTTTTTATGAATTAGATTCCAATGGAATCTATTCGTTATATAACGGATTGCCTGAAAGACGATTGATTAATTCAATATTAGATGGTAAAAAAAATATTTCTGAAGTATTATCTGACAAAAAAATTGGCCCATCAGAAATCAATATTGCTATTGCAAAAGCAAAATTAAACGGATGGATTAAATTGGAAACAAATGGGCAGTTTGAAATAATTCATCATAATAAAAGCATCCAAAGTGATGAAGAGATTTTAATTAATAAAATCAATAAATATAAAATCCCAAAAAATGAATTGTCTAATTTAGATTTAATCACATTAAAAAAATTATTAAAAAGACCAAAATTTATTAAAGAAGTTGAGGAAAAAATCTTTTTCTACACAATTTCAGAAAAGGGATTAGATTTATTAAAAGAAAATGAAGATATACCAAAAGAATCAAAACTCACTGTAGAATTACTTTCTACTGGCAACTGGAAAAATGTTTCGTTTTCAAAATTAGACGTCCAAGCTCCAGTTCCTATCTCCTATCCTGGAAAGAAACATCCATTGACTGATCTGATAGATGAGATACGTCATGCATTTATCAGTCTTGGATTTACAGAAATCGAAGGAGATTTAGTGCAATCATCTTTTTGGAATTTTGATGCATTGTTCACACCACAAGACCATGCTGCTAGAGAAATGCAAGATACTTTCTATATCCAAAATTTAGTTGAAACTGAAAATCCTGATTCAACACTCATCCAAAATGTTTCCCAATCTCATAAATTAGGATGGAACTATGAATGGAAAATTGAAGATTCAAGAAGATCGGTATTGAGGACTCATACTACTCCAGTGACGTTAAAGTATCTTTCTGACGTTAAACCTGATGAAGCCAAAATTTTTACCATTGGTAGAGTATTTCGTAACGAGAAAGTATCATATAAACACTTAGTAGAGTTTAATCAAATTGAGGGAATTGTTACTGGAAAGGATGTGACCTTACGTGATCTAATGGGGATACAAAAAGAATTTTACTCTAAGTTGGGAATTAAAAAAATAATGTTCTGGCCAACTTTTTTTCCATATACCGAACCTTCACTTCAAACTATGATTTATAATGATAATTTAGAAAAATGGGTCGAATTATTTGGAATGGGAATTTTCAGGCCAGAAGTTACAAAACCATTAAACATTCCTAATCCAGTTCTAGCTTGGGGAGGAGGGATAGAACGAATTGCCATGTTAAGATATGGATTAAACGATGTTAGAGATTTATATACAAATGATATGAATTGGCTAAGGAATTTAACAAAATGCCTGTAGTAAATATTTCTAAATCCCATTTCAAAGAGTTACTTGAAGGTTATTCTATAGAACAAATAATCGACATTTTACCATATATATCACTAGACATAGAAGGAGAGGATGACAGAGAAATTCGCATCGAATATAATCCCAACAGACCAGATTTTGCAAACGAATTCGGAATAATAAGGGCTCTTAACGGTATTTTAAATATTCAAAAAGGAATTCCAAAATTTGAGACTATTGAAAATGGAGATAGAACCATGTCGATTATAATTGATTCTTCTGTTATTCCAATCAGACCTGTTATTCTGGGTATTTGTGCCTATGGAAAATGGGATATTACTTTAGAATTAGCTAAACAAATAATTTCCACTCAAGAAGATCTCCATAACGGAATCGGACGTGGACGCAACAAAGCATCTATTGGCATACATGATCTTGATAAATTAAAATTTCCTATCTATTATACAACTCTTGATAGTAAAGAAAAATTCATTCCACTTGATGAGAAATTATTATTTAGATTTGATCAAGTTCTGGAAAAACTCGAGGTAGGAAAGAAATACAGGCATATTTTAAAATCTGATCACATAAAAAATTTCAGATGTCCTGTTTTGATCGACAGTTTGGAAAGAATAATTTCATTTCCTCCTATTATAAACAGTGATTTTAGCAAAATTGAAAAAACTACAAGAAATTTGTTTGTGGAGATAACTGCATCAAACCAAGATACTGCAATCAATATGTTATCAATAATGGCTTATTTTCTTTTTGATGCAGGATTTTCTATAAAACCCATTTTTATCCATGACCAAAACAATATTTTTTCATCCACTTCTGTTATCCAAAACTTTACTCTCAAATTGAATTTAAGCTCCGTAAACAAAATTTTGGGGCTGAACCTAAATGTTAAACAAATAGAAGAATGCTTAAACAAAAGCAGAATCGGAACTAAAATTCTTGATGATAATACTATCTTGTGTGAAATACCTGCATATCGTGTAGACATAAAAAACGAGATAGATTTAGTAGAAGAAGTGATCATTGGTTTTGGAATCTTAAACTTAAAACCAAACATAGCATCTTTTCAATCAGGAAAGTTCCACCCATTTCATATCTATCTAAGTTTTTTCAGAGAACTTTTGATTGGTTTTGGTTTTCAAGAGGTAGTAAATTTCAACCTAATTAATGAAAATGTACAATACGATCAAATGAACATTATGCATCCAGTAAATATAATCAGGGTGGAAAAGCCAAAAAGTAGTGGACATGAAATATTGCGAGATTCACTAATTCCTTCTTTGCTAAACAATCTCTCTCATAACGTTCATGAAGAATATCCACAAAAAATATTTGAAATAGGGAAATCATTTAGACTGGAAGATAAGCGTATAGTTGAAAATTGGAATTTAGGCATAATGGTCTCTCATAAGAATACAGGATATACAGAATTAAAATCCATTCTTCAATATATAATGAAAATAAAGCAAAACAAACAAATTGTCACAAAATCAGATACAAATTCAATATATATTGATGGTAGATGTGCTTCTATTATTTTAGATGGATGTGTGATAGGGCATTTAGGTGAGATTCATCCACAAATAATAAACAATTTCTCAATTAGAATCCCAGTTACTGCAATTGAGATTAACCTATCACTGCTTTTTTAAAAATTTAAAGTACTTTTATATTTGTATTAGTGTTAAAAAAAGTGCCAAAAGCAAAAATATTTTGGTAACCCCGTTAAGAGAGTGCACTAGGAGAAGTACACTTGAGTGTATGGCTATCAATGAATACGTGTGGGTCAGAGGCGGGGGACAATTATTGATACATATATAAAACTAAACACTATTGAGTCAAGTCAGATATGCTATTTTTGATTATGAATTTAGCCTCCCTTGAAATATTATATTTATCCAGGATTCTTTGATCTTTTATAAGACTATTTCTAAAATCCGGTTCACTTGCAGCTTTAAGGAGAATTTCGCTTATAACTTCGGCATCCTTTTGTTTGGAAACCAATTTATACAGTATCAACGTTTGATGTATATAAATTTATTGTATATTTCGTAAACTTGATATGAACAATGAATATCTTTTAAACCTAAAGTGATACTCAAAAGCAGATTAAAGTGGTCATCCGAAGGGACATCTAGAACAATACCTGTTGATAAAACTCTTACTAAAATTTCAAAACTTGTCGATAAAATAGGTGTAACAAGATTGGCCGATATTACATATATGGATAGATTATTTATTCCAAATTATTCTTCAGTATTGCCTGGTACGGATGACTATATTTGGGTATATAGTGGAAAAGGAGCAACAAAAAAACATGCTAAGGCAAGTGCTTTGATGGAAAGCATAGAACGTTATTCCTCACTACCTAATTTTTACCTCGGTGATTTTATTCAAGGAAGTCATAAAGATTTATCATCGAAATATAAAATACTTCACCCTTACCAAGTAGTCGAGCCATTAAATTTTGATTACAATGATGAAATGATTATGGACTATCTATTAGGCTATGATATACAAAATAAGGATGAAATTTTGGTCCCTGCCGCGTTGGCATTATTTAGATATCATCCAAATTCTCCCGCAATAAATCCATTTGCTGTTCACCATACCAATGGTTTGGCATCTGGAAATGTATTAGAAGAAGCAGTTTGTCATTCTCTCTGTGAAGTTATTGAAAGAGATGCGATTAGTTTGGCACAATTACGTGCTAGTGCAATTCCATATCATTTTCTAGTACATATTTCGGAAAACTTGGCAATAAATGGTTATTCCATAAATGGAAACTCAATTAAGGACAGTTTTTTTGACGACAATGCTATTTTTCCTGACATTGATCTTGATAGCATCGATTTTCTGCCAGCAAATAAATTAATCGATAAATTCCAAACTGAAAATATTTCTTTATTTATCAAGGACATTACCTCAGACATAGGGATACCGACTTTTATTGCAACCTCCGTAGAATGGATTTCTCATGATTACGGGTATTTGGCAGAAGGACACGGGACCCATCCGGATAAGAGAATTGCCTTGCTACGTTCAATTACCGAGGTATCTCAAACGAGAGCAGCTAATATTCAAGGTGCTAGAGACGACCTCAGAAAAATTCGATATAGTGATGGCAATAATGAAGATAAAAGATCATGGCAATTTACTCCATCAACAAAAATAATCAATTTCTCGGATATTCCTAGTTATTATCAAGTAGATATTTTGGATGATATTAATTTGATATTACAGAATCTCAAACGAAGTGGATTAAATCAAGTTATTGTAGTTAATTTAACAAATCCTAATTTGGACATACCTGTTGTTAGGACAATAGTTCCCGGACTCGAAACTTTTAAATTTTTAAAATCGGTTATAGGTCCAAGAGCAAAGGCGTATTTTAAAAAATGACTAAACCAATAATTTTTTTAGGACCAAGTTTAAGTCATAAAAAAGCCAAACAAATTTTAGATGCAGATTATAGATTTCCAGCTAAAAAGGGAGATCTGTTAAACCTATTAACATTAACCAGTACAGAGAAAATACAAATCGGTTTGGTCGATGCGGTATTCTTACAGGATTATCCTCCAACACCAATTGAGGTTTACCAATTAGTGGCTAGAAGTAATCAATTTCAAGTTTTCGGTGCTTCGAGCCTAGGTGCATTAAGAGCTGTCGAACTAGAAAAATACGGCATGATAGGAATTGGTAAAATATTTGATTTTTATAAAAGAAATATTATAGATGCTGATGATGAAATTGCAGTAACTTTTGACCAATATCAAAATAATCTTATCTCCGAAGCCTTGATTGATATACGATATAATCTTTTTCTTGCGTATAAACATGGTATAATTAACAAAGAAGTTAAAAGGAATATGATAAAAATTGCTAAAAAGATTTATTTTCCTTATCGAACATATGATAACATTATTAATAAAACATTAGAAAAATATCCTTCGTGTTTTGAACAAATAAATTTGTTTAGATCTTTTATCATTCACAATAGAAGGAGTCTCAAAGAAAGAGATGCTATTGAACTGTTACGTTATCTTAAAACTTCTATACAAAAATAAATGAAAGTTTTATCTATATTTCTATTAACATTTAAATCATACTTTATAGGTTACAAATGTTATTTTACAAAACGGGATTTATATTCTCTATTTCGTACTTGTGAACATTATTTATGAATATAATAATTTTTAAAAACTATTGTTATGAAGTTAGGTTTTTCTTTGTTACCAACAAAAACCAATTATATACAAATATTTGAATAAAAAATCTAATTAAAATAAGTAGAAAATTCTATTATTTCCCTTATTTTGCAAATGCTTTAAGCTTACCCCGCATCTCTTTGTCCTTTGATATTGAAGGATGATCTGAATCTGCAAGGATTATTTCATACCATGAATACATACCATCTTTATGTAGATAATATGATCCCATTACTTCTAAATTCGGAAATTTTTCTCCCACTCTTCTTTCGGCAACTCGTTTCATACTTGTGGATTGTTTTATATGTACAACACCCATATGTTTTGGTCTCCTCCCTGAAACTGGTCTTTGTTTGCGCATTCCGCCCCTACCTACTCTAGCTCTTACTATAACTATGCCTTGCTTTGCTTTGTACCCTAATCTTCTTGCTTTGTCTATTCTACTTGGTTTTTTTATTCTATGGATTGCTGGTTCCTTTCTCCAACCCTTTGTCTTTTCCCTTAATTCGTCAGAATTGGTTTTCCACATCTTTTTCCATGTTTCAGTCATGTGTTGGTACATACCGGTCAATTCTTGCTTTCCTCCTTATTTTTTAATAACAATCGTTTAATATATCATATGTTATATGATCGTATTATTCATTAGCTTTTTGTTGTAATGTATGGATTATTTTTTCTGCTATTACTATTGAACCCAATTCTTGAGATTCTTTTGTTTGGGCTCCAATATGAGGAGTACAAATAACATTAGGTAATTGAATTAGGTCCAAATTGGTTGGGGGTTCAACCTCAAAAACATCTAAGGCAGCACCTGCAATTTTCTTATCCTTTAATGCCTGGAATAATGCCTCCTCATCTACCACATCTCCTCTGGAAGTATTTATAAAAAATGCAGTAGGTTTCATCATATCAATTATTGATTTATTAAACATTTTTTTTGTTTCAGAAGTTGAAGGAACATGACATGTTATAAAATCAGAACTTTGAACAAGTGTTGCCAAATCTGTAGTTATTAATCCTGTTTCTGAAATAAACTCTTTACTTATTGGATATATGTCATAACCTATAATGTTCATCCTCAATGATTTTGCAATTCTACCTATATTTCTTCCAATATTTCCAACGCCTACAATTCCAAGATATTTCCCTCTAATCTCATTTCCCATAAAGTCTTTTTTCAGCCATTTTCCATTTTTCATTTCTTTGTCTGCAAAAGAAATATTTCTAGATAAATCAAACATGAATCCAACTACCAACTCTGAGACCGCATTCATAGCTGCTTCAGGTGCGTTAATTACCTTGATTTGTTTTTTTTTCGTTTCATTTAAATCAATATTATCTAATCCTACTCCCACTCTCGCGATCAACTTGCATTTGTTTGCTTTTTCTATAATTTCTTTAAAGATTTTTGTTCTACTTCTAACTACTATTATATCATACTCATGAACAATATCTTCAAGTTCTTTTGATTCAATTTCAGGTCGGTAATCTATGGCAAATCCATTTTTTTTTAAAATGTTAATTCCTTTTTCATCTATATGATCGCAAATAACTATCCTTTCACTAAACTGCACACCATATCACCTAAATTAAACTAATATAATTATTACTTCATAAAAAATAGGACTTTACCGTCAACATCTCATTCCAAAAATTATTTTGAACTGATAACTTGTCCTGTAATATGATCTACGTAATATGTAATGTTTTTTGGAAATATTATTACTTCCCATGCAAAATGATTACCAGTAGAAATCGTATGTTGTGTAAGACTAATCATTTTGTCAATTTTATTATTATCTACTACATTGTAGACTGAACCATCTCCCTTTACAAAAACGTAATTAGTTTGTATTTTTGACAAAGGCATATTGTATAATGAATCATCAAACTTTTTTACTATATCTACTGCAGTATAATTTGAAATCGGAATTCTATTTAGCGTTGGTCTAGTAAGAGAATCTTTAATTCCCACAAAGACCAAAAGCATGACAACTATTCCAACAATAATTGATAAAAATGTCTTGTTCATGACTAAGATTGATAACCTATAAATAAATTAAAATTTATGATATAAGAATTTTATTACATTTAATAATTCCCAACATATTTTTATATTTATGATTACTGTCGAAGAAAAACTTCATTCATTTGGATATAATTTACCAAAAATTGCTCCACCTGCTGGACTTTATAGTCCAATTTCATCTACTGGTAATTTACTATTTATCTCTGGACAAATACCGTTAGATACCAATATTGATCCCCCAGTTGTAAAGTTCAAGGGAAAAGTAGGAACAAACTTATCTATCGCAAATGGACAAGAAGCAGCAAAATTATGTACATTAAATGCATTGTCACACCTAAAAGAATATCTGGGAAGTCTTGAAAATGTCAAACAAATTATCAAAATTAGTGGTTATGTTAACTGTTCCGACGATTTTGCTGACCATCCCAAAGTAATAAATGGTGCGTCAGAATTACTTTTGGCAATATTTGGAGAAAAAGGTAAGCATGCTCGTCTAGCGGTAGGTATGAACAGTTTGCCATTAAACAGTGCAGTTGAAATAGACTTTATAGTTGAAATATAAAAATAAAATATTGTCATTTTGTTATTTTTGTAACATTAGAAAGGTAAAGCAAGAATAAACGGTGTTTGTTTTAATGAAAATACGCAGAACGGTTTATCACATATAAGGTCATATATTTGGTTATAACATTGTGCGTTTATAGCACATTTATTGCCTTCTAGATATCCAAGCACTATTTTTGTATAGTTAGTACTACTAGCGATTGTATTATTGGTATCAGTATTATTGTTAACATTATTTAGAATTTCTCCACTAATTTCATTTAATTGATTAAATAAAGAACATAAATATAATATCATAAACATACTAACAATTTTTACTATCTTGTTCATATAAAAAAGGTATTATCATATAATATATTAGAAATATTAAAGAAATATATGTAAAAAAATTCAATTAAATGTAACTGAAGTTTTTTCATTTTTTACATTTTATTTTTTTGAGAAAATATTGGTCTAATTCTTCTCATAGTTAATAAAATAGTTTTATTGTTTTTTAATTTTATTAATTTATATACATTTTATTTGTATCGTGGGTAAAATAATTATATATTCTAGTTAATATTTGATAATATTTATAATAATAATTTATAATTATTAGAATAACCTTTATAGAAATCATAATAAATCAGTTAGTATAAGATATAAATTATAATATGATGTTTAACAAAGATTCATGCAGGACTTGTGGAGCCGAATTAAAAATAATAAAAATTTGCGATTCTTGTGGAGAAGGTATTAGATGGTTATGTCAAACATGCAAATCTTTGGAAGGCTATTTTCATTTTCACCAATCAAACATTGCTTATTGTATTCCTTGCTAATTTTACATGGAATTTAACTAAGATCGTGTGACTATATTATTATGGACCGGGTGAGATTTGAACCCACGACCTCAGCAATGCCAATGCTGCATCCTACCAGGCTAGACGACCGGCCCAATAATTCAACATAAATTTAGATATTAATATCTTTAACTAGAAATAATACTTTTATTAGATTAATAAATAAAAGATTAAACAAATAGTGAAAATTGAACAATCCGTTGGTGCAGTAATTAAATACAAGACATCATTGGATAATATGGAGCATTCTGAATTTTTATTACTCAAAAATCGAAGGGGTTATTGGGGTTTTCCTCAGGGACATAGGGAAAAAGGAGAAACCGAAATACAAACCTTGACTAGAGAAGTTAATGAAGAAACCGGTATTGTTTCAATTGAGATATTATCATTTATCGGCAAAATCAATTATTCATTTTTTAAATCAGACGGTATGAAATCAAATAAAGAGGTAAGCTTTTATTTTGCAACAACACCTACTAGATCGATTAAATTATCTGAGGAACACGATGATTATATCTGGACTACTTTTGAAGAAGCTATGTCTTATTTGGATCATAGACAACTACGATTAATCATGCTTAAAGGTCATAAAAAAGGATTGTATTAAACGATTATCGACGTTAATTATTCTGTGTATTAAATCTTCAAGTCTTTAAAGTTGAAATCATATCTGATTTGATTGCTTGCAAACAATTTATATTTGATCTATTGTCGAAACATCATTGTAGTTTTAATGGTAATTTCTGGAAAAAGAATTGTATTAACTGCAGATAGAAGTTTGATGACTAACTACAGAGGAAATTTTTTATATGGTTTTATTGCATGCGGTCCGTACGAATTAGTTCCTGAATTTGTTTTTGATAAACTTTTTTGTCCAAGTGTTGAAACCGATAAAAGGACTGGAGAAGTTAAAGTTGCTCAATGTGGGTTAAGAAGAATAGAAGGAGCACTTTTACAAGAATATAACAAAAATGATATTTTTATTGCTCATCCTGAGATGCTTGAAAAATGTATAGGTCCAGATACAAAAGTTGTTGGAATAAATGTAATGGATCCTTTAGGAATGGCACCTGTAACAACAACCATGTCACCTGAAAAACTATCTTATGTTGCGATGAAATTCAAAAAGATGTGTGCTTCAATTATTCAATTAAAGAAAAAATACAATTTTAAAGTGGTTGTAGGAGGAAATGGTTCTTGGGAACTAGCTAAACCTGACCGTATGCGTATTCATGGAATTGATACTGTTGTGATAGGCGAAGCAGATGAACTAGCGCTTGACTTATTTCATGACCTTGAGGCAGGGGATGCACCAGAATTACTTCATACGTTTGTTCGTAATATAGAAAATATACCAATGATAAATGGTCCTACGATAAATTCACTAATTGAGGCAATGAGAGGTTGTGGGAGAGGTTGTGATTTTTGTGATGTAAATAAGCGTTCTAAAAAAGATATTCCATTATCTCGTTTGCAGGAAGAAGCAAAAATAAATCTTAATTATGGGTTTGATTCCATTTGGTTACAATCTGATGAAATGCTGCTTTACGGTTGTGATAATAAAGATTTTGTACCAAATAAAGACGCAATAATAGATCTATGGACTGGCTTAAAATCAGTCGGTGCCAATTTTGTAGGAACTACACACATGACACTGTCTGCAGTAGCTTCATCTCCCGATCTGATTAAAAAATTATCACAGATTAATGATATGGAAAATAATGGTAGATGGCTCGCTACCAATCTGGGAGTCGAAACAGTAGCTCCTCGAATGGTAAAGAAACACTTGGGTGTAAAAACAAAACCGTTTCAGCCAGAAGAGTGGGGTTCGGTAGTTAGGGAGGGATGTAAAATCTTGAATGCAAATCATTGGTTTCCAGCTCTAACATTAATTATTGGGTGGCCAGATGAAACGCCTGATGAAACACAATATACAATAGACCTTATAGAAGATTTCAGACAAATGAATATGAGAGGACTAGTTGCACCTCTATTATATCAAGATTTTTCAGAAAAAAATTCAATGCATTTTGGTAATCTTAATGAGGCACAATTTACTTTATTTTGGAAATGCTGGCAACATAATCTTCATATAATCAATGATATAATCCCCATTATTATTAGAAACAAAACATACGGTCCGGCAATGAAAATGTTTATGGCTGGACTAATCAAGGTTGGGACATGGGCGATAATGAAATATCTTCGAGGATTATCAAAAGAACTATTCAACGGACGAATACCTGAAGACATTGTAGATAAATACGCAAGGAAGAGATCTGTTACATTAACTCCCTCTCCAAAACTTTAATCTAAAGTCTTTAGATTATGATATTGTAAAAAAATTGCTTATTTTACTTTTTTTCTAGATTTTCTATTGCCTTGTTAACAACTGTCGTTGTCTTTGGTTTTAGTACAATAAAATAATTTTTATCAGCACGTTCAATAGAATTTATTTTTTTATATTTTCTTGTAGATATGTCAAATTCAAATAATCCTGATTCCAATTCCCCTTTTGTATATACCATCATAAAAACATTTGAAAACTGACTTAAAGGAATTATGGATAATATGTAATTTCTATAACTGGTTATTGGTAAAATTTGTTTCATGTAGGGCGTAATTGAAGCAAGATAAGAAAAAAGATCCTCTAAATCCCCAAATTCTTCATATTCAAAATCCATTTTTTTATACCGTGTTTTTTATTATTTAATTATTCCTCTTCATCCATATGATTCGAATTTGATATCATAACTTCCATCAGATCTTTTCTCTCTTTCAGTTACAAAACCTTTTGGTTTTAAGTAATCTAATACCCCGTCTACAGTGCCTTGCCAACCGCATATATAGACAGATGTATTTTCTGGTGTTACTTTTTCTCCAACCATTTCCTCAAGTGGTGATTGTTCGCTTCCTGGCTTTGGAGCTAAAAATGATTCAACACGTCCTTTTTGACCATTCCAAGACCGGTTAAACCACTCTTGCGGTCTACTCACGCTTGCTCTGTATTTAAAATTCCATATGTTCTTGCCCTTATCCAGACTCTCTTCTTCCAAATCTGTTAACAGTTCTCTATAACTTAGTTCATCCACATAACTTGCACCATGCAAAACCACAATCTCCCTTTTACTTCCAATAGATTTTAGATGCATTGTAAACGATATAAACGGAGCAAGTCCAGTTCCTCCACCTATTAGAACCAGTCTTCTATTATCTGGAGTACCGTCATGCATACTATCATTAATTGTAAAAGAACCAGTTGGCTTTAGCCAGGATATTTCATCTCCTTCCTTTTTGTTAAACAATTCTGTTGTTAATCTGCCTGGCAATGGTTTTTTTACCCATCTTATTAAAAGCTCAAAATATCTTTTTTCCTCAGGGGGAGATGCAATGGAATACGCACGTCTTATAATTTTATTCTCAGCTGCATTATGTGCGGCTAGGGTAACAAATTGCCCTGCCTTAAAATCGGGAATCTGTCCTTCTGAAGATTTAATTCTAAATACCGCCAAATCCTCTTTATATACTCTAATATATGAGATTATGCCTTTATTTTCTACTACCATAATAAATATCCGTTATTCTTAGAAATTCTCTTATATATGTTATTGTCATTAACAAAACCCCTAAATGAAAAAAAAATTTAAAATCAGTGTGTATCAAAATAAAATGAGGTTATAACAGTGAAAGATTTTTCTGATTGGAAGGGTAGAAATTCATTTAATTTAGAGAATTTTAACAAAGAAATAATGGAACAAAACATGGAGCACAAACTACTTGTAAACAAGTTTAGTGAAGCAATGAATAAATTCGCTTCAGATAGGTCTTTTGAGTCGTGTTTAGATGCGTTAAACATCACTATACAATTAGCAAATGTAAGGGGAAATTTATCTAAATCTTTTGAACATTATTCAAAATATCTTGAAAATGAGATTAAAATTCTAGAAAGGTTAATTCAAACTAATTGATTATACAAAGGATTTCCTATTTCGAAATTATCTTAAAAGAATACCACTTTATTTTTTATATCTCCTAAATTTTCAATAGATATTTCGACAGTATCTTCGTGTTTCAGGTATTTGGGTTCCTTCATCGACATTGCTACCCCTGCAGGAGTTCCAGTTGATATTATATCACCAGCTTCTAACGTTATTAATTGACTCAAACTAGATATAATTTTTTTAATTGGAATTACCATATTATTGCTAGTTGAGTTCTGTCTAATCTCATCGTTTACTTTTGTAACTATTTTTAGGTTCTGAGGATCAACAATTTCATCTTTAGTGGTTATCCATGGGCCGCATGGAGCAAACGTATCTATGCTCTTACCTCTGGTAAATTGCTTATCTCTAAATTGTATATCTCTTGCAGATACGTCATGAAAAATCATATACCCAAATACTGCATCTAATGCCTCATCTTCCGTTATCTTTTTTACGTCTTTTTTTATAATTACCGCAATTTCTGCTTCGTAATCTAATCTCTTAACAATTGATGGACACAAAATATCACCAAAAGGAGAATTTAGAGCAGTTCTTGGTTTTAAAAAAATTACTGGTTCATCAGATGGGGTCAAACCAGCATCTCTCGCATGATCATAATAATTAAAAGCTAGGCAGACAATTTTGTTTGGATTTGGTAATGGTGGAAGCAGGTCTTCTTTTATTAATTTCTTGGAAAATTTTAGTTTTGATTCATGTTTTTTAATTTCTTCAATCCACCCATCAAATAAGAATTCCCTTATTTTTTGAGGTAATGGTATACTGGTTAGATCTTGGATATCATTTTTTGTGAGAATCTCATCTCCTTCTTGTGAAATTATGCCGTAAGTATCTCCATATTTTGTATCCCTTATCCGTCCTATCTTCATTCTTCATTTCTTCCCTATTTGTGTGTCATTATTGCGGTACTTGCATCGTCTACCCTACAAAAACCCATTCTAACAAATTGGATTCTATCATCAGGTTCTAATAAATTTATATGAGATTCACAAAAACCGGTTAATGTTACTAAACTATCTTCATTGAATTTTTCATTTTTAAACAAAATATCTGGAACTAGTATACTATAATCTACACACCCGCCATCCGAAACCCATTGAATCTTGGGAATATCTCGACGAATCTCTCTGTCTGTCATAAATGCGGTTAGAATTTTTTCTTTATCATCAATTTTATCTATTTTAATATTATAAAGTTCCATTAGTCTAATTTCATCACCTTTTTTTATTTTATTAAAATCATCATCTGCAATATAGAATATATTGTTAACATGAATTTCTCTGGAACCTAAACTGTCATTGTTTGGATGATTTTTTAATAAGATTTTTTCAGCTTCATTATTATTAATAAAAAGTTTGCACGGATTTTTTACGAAGAATAATCTGATTGAATCACTATCAACTATTTTTCTATTAAAAGATTCTAAGATTTCAAAAGAGGGTTTGGTTTCGGCAAGGGTTATTCCTAACGATAAAATAAATTTTCTTACCGCCTCTGCAGTAAATCCTCTCCTCTTTAATCCAATTAATGTAGGTAGTCTTGGATCATCCCATCTTGTTATTATATCATTTTCGATAAGTGGTTTTATCTTTCTCTTGGATACTGGCAGACCTTCGAATTCTAATCTAGAAAATTCAATCATCTCTGGTTTCCTTAGACTTAACTTATCAAGAATTTCAAAATAAAGTTCATTCCTTAGTTCATATTCTTTTGTTCTCATGGCATGCGTTACTCCATCCAGACTGTCTTCTATTGGTGCTGCCAAGTCGTATGTTGGCCAGATGTTATATTTATCTCCTAATAAAGGATGGGTATGATTAATTATTCTGAATAGTGTCGGATCCCTCATTGATGTATTTTGACTTTTCATGTCTCCTTTAAATCGGACAACTGCCTGATTTTCATTGAAATTTCCATCGAAAAAATGATCAATTCTTTCAGGATAGTTATCCTGGTTTACTCTACAATCACATTCTTGCTGTAGAAATCTATTTTCTTTAATTTTATTTTGTACACAGATACAGACATAAGCATTTTTTTTAAGTACCAATTCTTTACCATATTTATAAATGATTTCTATATCGTCAGATGTATTTTTGATAAGATCAGGTTTTATGTTTAACCATTCTAGACCGTCTAATATTGCTTTGTAATATTCCAGTTTTTCGTTTGTAGGATTTGTATCATCAAATCGCAATATGAGTTTTCCATTATACATTTTGGCATATTCCTCGTCTATAATTACGGCTTTGGCATGTCCAATATGTGGATATCCATTGGGTTCTGGTGGAAAACGAGTTACGACCAATCCAATTTTTGCATTCACCAAAGGTGGAAAATGAACGGTTTTTTTTGTGTCCTCCTTTTCTTTTTCTTTTTCAAATAAAGGAAATAAATTTTCAAATAATTTTTTTTTCTCGATTAATGTCATATAACTTATTTCTTCAACAATTTTTTTTATCACAGGAATTATTTCTTTTATCTTCGATCTCATCTCTGGTTTTACTGCTATTAATCTGGATATTACTACATCTACCCTAGGTTTACCGTCATGTTCAAAAGCATTTTTAAGCACAATATGTTGTATTATACTTTTTAAATTGGAATCTCCATCAACTTCAACCATCTTTTATCTACTCCTTTTAACAATAAAATTTGCAATTTCAACCAATGTTTTTTTAGGTTCCAAATCTGGGTAATTTTGTATGGCTTTTTCAGCTATTTTCATATGACTAATAGCTTTTTTTCTGACTTTATCCTCTATCTGTAACGCGGATATTATTTTTACTGCGTTTTTTATTTTCTCAGAAGATGTTCTTTTTCCAAAAACATCTAAAATCGATTGCCTATCACCTTCATTCGCAGTATTTAATGCCAATAGGATCGGATATGTTTTTTTACCTTCTCTTAAATCATTTCCTACTGCTTTTCCGGTAAATTTTGGATCCCCTACTATTCCAATGAGATCGTCAATTAATTGAAAAGCGATTCCAATGTTTTTTCCAAAATTGTCCATATTTTTGACATCCTTGTTTTTTGCACCTGAAGATAATGCTCCTAGTGCACACGAGGCCTGAAATAATGCAGCAGTTTTTTTGTTTATCATATCAATATACTCAATTTCAGTTGGGAATTCTTTGTTTTTTGAAAAGGATACATCTAAAGCCTGACCTTCACAAACTTGAACGCAAGCATGAGACAATTTTGAAATCATTTGTACAATATTTTCATACGGTATCTTATTTTTCATACCTTGGTAAGAAATGACATGAAATGCCATTGAAAATAACGTATCTCCTGCTAAAATAGCTAATGGAAGTCCATACTTTCTATGCACTGTTTCTATATTGTGTCTAATCTCATCATTATCCATGATATCATCATGCACGAGTGAAAAATTATGAATAAGTTCTACAGCGGCTGCAGCAGGAAGAGCCTTTAATCTACTTCCATTGAACATTTCACATGACTTTATTACCATTAATGGTCTTAACCGTTTTCCTCCACTATGGATATAACTGGATGCTGCTTCATAAAGATCATCTGGTTTTCCATATAGTAATGAAATAATATATCTATTAACTTGCTGACTATTTTTCTCAATTTTTTTGTGGAAATATGAGTTCATTTTTTAACCCTTTCTGCTAATTCGTTTGTTAATATATATCTAGATTTTGACAAATCAGAAATTCTAGGAGCGCCTATCAAAAACATTGTACTTTTTATTTCACCAATAATTTTGTTAAAAAATACAAACAAGTATCTTTCTGATCTGATCGCTGCTTTCAAAAATGGAAATGCCATTGCTGATGTGTTAGCACCTATTACCATACATTTGACAATTTCTAATCCATTTCTTAATCCACCAGATGCTATTATGGGAATTTTAGATACGCTTCTTACTTCTAAAATACTCTGGGCGGTAGGTATCCCCCAATCCCAAAATAGATCACCCAAACTTTCTTTATTCTCGTTTCTCTGCATTTCAGCTCTGATTTTTTCTACTCCTGCCCAACTCGTTCCACCAGCACCAGAAACATTTAATGCAGAGATTTTCGTTGACTCTAACCTCATAGCCACATCGCTTGAGATGCCTGCCCCTGTTTCTTTTATTATTACTGGAATGGAAATTTTATCTGAGATCTCCCTTATCCTTTGTAAAATTCCTTTGTATTTTGGTTCACCTTCAGGTTGAATCAACTCTTGCAAAGGATTAAGATGGATGGCAAGAGCATTTGCATCTATCATTTCAATTATTCTTGCGACATCTTCAAACTTCATTCCATTAGAAAGCTGCGCCCCACCAATGTTTGCAATCAAAAAAGCATTTGGTGCATTTTTTCTTGCAATGGAATATGTGCCTTTGAGAATGTCACTTCTTAATCCTGCTCTCTGACTTCCTAATCCCATTGGGATATTGCATTTTTCTGCAAGTTTGCCCAGTCTACCATTAATTTTTTCAGCTTCAGGAGTACCTCCAGTCATCGCGTCAATAATTAAAGGAGCATCAAATTCAAATCCTAGAAATTTTGTTTTAATATCTATTTCATCAAAATTCAATTCAGGCAATGAATTATGTACGAGATTTACATATTCGAGAAAAGTAGAAACATTTTTTGCTTGCACATTTCTTTTAAGGGGTATGTAGATTCCATCTTTTTTTCTCTGAATTATAATATCAAGTTCTTTTTTTTCAGATTTTGACATAATTATGACACTTTATATTCCTCTAAATGTTGTTCCTATAAAATCTTCACCTGTTATTGCACGTTTTACCTCCAAAGGTTTCAACCCATTGACAAATATTACCTCTAACCCATACGATGTGATGGATAATGCTTCTTTGACTTTTCTTTTCATACCTCCGGTAACATCTACGTCAGTTTTTTTATTATCTTTAAAATTTACAAGACTCAAATCTTTATTTTTAATTTCTTTTATTATCTTTTTTTCTTGTAAATTATAATATAATCCATCAACATTGACTACAAAAATATTTTTTTTTGGTTTTATTTTTTTTGCTATCAGGCTCATTATGGAATCGCCAGATAATATTGAATAATTATTGTATTTATGATGAATTACATCTCCAAAAGTTATTGGAATTATACCATGTTTTGTCATTTCTGATATTTCATATATTTTCTCATTTTGAGGTTTTCCATCTTTCATAAAAACCATAGGTGGAAATGAATATACATTAACCCTAGATTGAATAAAAATATTGGTAATTATCTGGTTTAATGCAATCATTGACTCATGAACAATTGCTATTCCATATGGGTCATATGGTTCTGGCTTTGTATGCATATCATATTTGACCGACCAATAATGTCCAAATGATCCTCCACCATGCACGATAATCATTTTTTTGTTTAGTGTTTTTATTTGCTTAACAATTCTTTTAATTGCCTCTGAATTAGGTGTTAATGGATTATCCTTTTTTGTAATTACCGACCCGCCTAATTTTATTAAAATTATATCATTTTCTTCCACAGATAAGAGTTTTACATAGCTGATTTAAATATTGATTTATAAACTATCAATCTTTTTAAATACTAATCCATTATTGTCTATTCTTACCGGAAATACGTCATAGCCTTGTTTTTTTATTATTCTCTCAATTCTTTTTTTTTCGTCACTTGGAACTAGTGAAATCACACTTCCACCGCCTCCAGCACCGGTTAATTTTGAACCAAAAACACCCGCTTTGTCTGATATTTTTATTATTCTCTCAATTGCTTTGTTTGTTACTCCAATTTGCTTTAGCAATTTATGATTTTCTTTCATTAACCTCCCTATTTCAACTTCATCACTCTTTTGAATTTTTTTCATTGCCTCATTACATATATCATAAGCTACTTTTTTTATTTGCAAGAATTGCATATTTTCTTTTTCACTGAACCTCTTTACTTTTTGTACCATCTTTTTGGTAGAATGTTTTATCCCTGTGTCTATTATCAAGAACGATAAATTATCTTTATAATTTATTTTTTTGTATTTTTGATCTTTTATATAGTACACTAAACCACCAACAGTTGAAATTAAACAGTCTGCTCCAGATGAATATTTGTGAATTAGTTTTTCTGTTTCCATTGCATCAATATACACATTTTTTTTATTTGTCTTTTTAAATAACGATGATATAGCCGCAGTTGTTGCAACGCTAACTGCACCAGACGAACCCAAACCTATTCCATTTGGAATTGCAGATTTTATTTTTATATCCAATCCCATATCTTGAATCATCCTCTGTTTAAATATCATTTTACAAGTAAACATAATTGGATCGAAAAAGGATAATTTTCCATTTTTAAGTTCGAAATTTATTAGATCGGCGACATTTTTTTTATCATCCGACCGTATGTATATTTTGTTACTATTTTGGATAACTTTGACAAATACATCCAGTCGAAGATCAACTGCCATTAATATTGCAGGGTTTCCATAAACTACAAAATGTTCTCCAAACAATATTATTTTTCCAGGCACGGAAGCAATTGATTCTCTTCTGTTCACTTCTATGTAAAAACCATCGAAACGTAGCTTATTACAGTTTCGCTTCTAGTCTCTATCGTTTTATTATTATCGTGCTTTACTAGTATTCCTTTAGTGGCACCTAATGATTTTACAATTTTCATTACAGACGCGATAGCCCCGTATCCACATACAGAGCCATTAATTTTTGAAATAATTTTATAGAAATGTTTGACATCTAAATTTTTTATCGCGTCTATTAATTCTACTGAATACATTCTTGCTGAAAATTCATTCTCATAATGCCCTAAATTTGATGTACCTACAACCATGATGTTGTCTGTATTTATCATTGCTTTTGATATAATATTTGAAAAATTCCTGACGTTTTTATGAGATTGGTCTAACAATAAAATGGGCACGATTTTAATTTCATTTGTAAATATTGTTTGAATGAACGGTAACTGTACTTCTATTGTATGATCATTTTTAAACGGAATCAGCTCATCAAAAATTTTTTTATTTCCTTCTTTAATTATTCTTTCTGTAATTTCTTTATTAATTTCAATATTTCCTAAAGGATTACTCCAAATACCTTGACTCATGATAGAAATTTTATTTCCTATACCTTGATGATTTGTTCCAATAATGAGGATGTTTTTATTCCATTTATGAATTAAATGATTGTAGCCATAGGCGGCTACTAGACCAGAAAAAGTAAACGAGGCATGGGGAACCACTATTCCGTAAATTTTTGTTTTACTATGATCACTTATTTCTGATATAATTTGAGATTTATTTAACAGGTAAAAAATGTTTTTTTTTAATTCTTCTTTTTTTCGAGGGTAAAAGATGCCTTCAAAATGTGATGATCTGGTATAATTCGATTCCATTCAAACTATTTCTTCTACCAACTTGGTTTCGAAGTCATCTAGAAGGACTGTCATTTCTTTGTCTGTTTTTATAGTGCCCTGTTTTTTCATAACTTCCCTTGCAAGAAGCCAGTACACTGCCGCAAGAGCCTTTCTTCCCCTGTTGTTTGCTGGTATCACAAGATCTACCTTTGAAATTACATTATCACTATTAGAAATGGCTATGACAGGAACACCAGCTCTTGTCGCCTCAATGACAGCTTGTTGGTCTGCCTGTGGGTCAGTAACTATAACTATTTCTGGTTCCATATATTTTGGTAAAGATGGATTGGTAAATGTTCCTGGCATAAAGCGTCCTATTATTGGTATTGCACCAGTTAATCCGCAAAATCTTTCAACCGGGGTTTTACCATATTCTCTAGCCGATGTTACAGCTACCTTTGAAACATTTGCACGTCCAATAAATTTTGCAGCCACATCAATTCTTGATAAAGTTTTACTAATATCTAAGATGTAAAGACCTTCTGGATTAGCTCTTACAATATAAGGAGTCATAGATTTCGTTTTTACCGGAGTACCTACTCTTATACCGGTAGATAAAATCAATTTCTCAAGATTTTCTTGTTCAGACAGAACTTCTGTTATGCCAACGCCACTACTACTATCAATATTTTCTATATTGTTTTCATTTTGTTCTGTGTCATTTGCAGAAACATCTATTTCATTAACATTGCCTGATAAACTCATTTTAAGATACGTGCAGATCGGTTAGACCATTTATTAAATCATACTCATTGATTCTCAATAATTCATTCAACTTAGCTATTCTTTCTCCACCTAAAATTCCTGTTTTTAGCATTTTTGAATTAGTAGCAATGGCAATATGTGCTATGTGAGAATCGATCGATTCTCCAGACCTGTGAGATGTAATAATACCTATTTTATCATTCATGCATTCATTTGCAAATTCTAAAGCATCAAAAATAGTTCCAGCTTGATTTACTTTTAAAATTGCTCCACTACATGATTTAATTTTGCTTGCTATTTTAACTCTATTTTTATTTGTTACTAACATATCATCTCCGGTCACAAAACATTTTTTGTTCTTGGAATTTACGATACTCATACTTTGAAAATCCTCTTCATGGACAGGGTCCTCTGCATAAATTAAATCATAATCTTTTATCAATGAATTAACAAATTCAATCTGCTCCTCTGTAGTTCTATTAATTCCTTGCCTGCTGTAATGATACAGCTGTGTCTTTTCATTCCACAAAGAAGAACTTGCAAAATCTATTCCCATTGCAACATCTTTTTTTGTAAATCCCGAATTTGTAATAGCCTTTTCTACCACCTCAAATGCTTGTTCATTATTTATATTAGGGGCCCATCCTCCTTCATCCCCTCTTCCGTATGTAAATTTGTTGTCAATATTTTCCAGTATTCTCATTACCTGTTTATGAACAATGAAATTCATTTCTAGTGCCTGAAAAATATTTTTTGCTCCTTTAGGACATACTAAAAATTCTTGAATGTCTGGAGTACCAGGACCAGCATGTGCCCCTCCTCCCAAAACATTTCCTAGTGGAAAAGGAAATTTATACAAAGAATTTGGTTGAATTATTTTAAAAAATGGTGTTTGCAATGCTTTTGATGCCGAATCAATAGATGCAATTGACAATGCATAAGCAACTGCTCCGCCAATTATCGAATACGTTTCTGTTTTATCAATTTCTCTTAAAACTTCATGCAAGATTCTTGGGTTTGTAGAATCTATTCCAATAAATTTTGATTTGTTGGAATTAAAATTTTCCAATGTTCTTTCCGGACTATTTTCCACAAAACTTTGAACTTCATTTTTTCCTACACTTGCCCCCGATGGTGCACACGCACGTCCCAAAAATTTAGAATCTGTTATAACATCAATTTCAATTGCTTTATTTCCTCTACTGTTAAAAACTAGTCTTCCTTTAACATCTGTAATTGTTGACATTAACAGTCACTTTTTTATTGATTGATTTCAGATTCCATCTCACTCTTTCTTTGTCTTAGAACTTCATAATATGGAATGACTTGATAAATCGTTTCCACACTCGAGATAAACATTCGTCTACAACAATATCTTTTAATACCTATTGAATCTAATGCCTTTCCAGATTCTTCGCCGGCTTTTATCCTGTTTGAGTATTCCTCATATTTATCAGCGATTAGACCACCGCAAGTAAAGCATCTGACTGGAATTAACACACAGTATGTAAATAATTTACATTATAAAAACTATTAAGATTGGTAGAGATATATACAAATATTTTAATTATAGTGAGATGAACTTTTTTTTTGTGCGGGAGTCGCCCAGCATGGCCAAAGGCGTAAGACTGAGGCTCTTATCCCTCAGGGGTTCGTGGGTTCAAATCCCATCTCCCGCATATTTTATTCAAATTTCTTCATTATCTTGTAGTATGGTGAATTCTTATGTCTTTCAATGCATTTTACACACATTGATTTATCTCCATATTTTATATGACATCTACAATCGCAAAAATTCTGTGGTAAAGACAAAGATTATGATTCGTAATAGTTAGAGATAATTAATATCTAATGTTATTTTAAAAAAATATTTTATAATTTGACTTGGACTTTTACACAAAGATCACTTTTTTATTTAAGATATTGCTATTTCATTCTGATTTATTTGGACTCAAAAAAATTGAACGAAGAACAGAAATTATATCATCTTCTAAAAAAACAGAATGAAGCTGAAATCCATGAAATATTGCATTACAGTTCGCAATTAAAAGATATACAAAATCATTTAATACGAAATTATTTTCATACGCTTCTCACTGATGGACTAAAACATGTGGAATATATTTCGAAAATACTTGCAGATATTGAAGGAGGATCACATGTTGCGTATCTGACAAAACAAGGAATTGAAAATTCCATTTTAGAAGAAGAAGAATCAAAAAATGTTTTAATTGATTGTTTGAATTTAGCTCAGGATGTTGATACAAAGGAAATCTTAAAAAGTATCATCGTCGATGAAGAACATCATATAAAGATACTAAAGCACATATACGAATTGGTTCAAAACTATTCTAAAGATAGCAGTTCTTGAAATAACATGCTTTATTTGCAATAAAATGAATATTCTTAATAACATTTTAAAATATGTATTGAACAATTTCAATAATAGACGAATTCTGATCGAAAATGGTATAGTCACAGGTAGACTCGTTATTGCTGAATTAGACAGTATTTTTGAAAAAAGTCTCGTCGAAATACTTGATCTCAAAAAAATAAATCCCGAAATTGGAAAAACCTCCAGTCTTATTAAAAATCTTGACGAGTATCAATACATCTTTGGGAATGTAATTCCAGAAATGGATGATAAAAATCGATTTAAAATGGATATGCAGAAATCAAGAGTTTATATTTTTTATGCGATGACAGTAATCATTAATTATTTTAAAAAAAATCAATTTGAAAAAATAGACGCATGGAATACAAATGTTAATAACTTTCTTGAAAAAATTTCTGAATTTTATGTAGATTATAGAAACAATGATCTTGACAAAAAAATTAATTTTGACGATATTTCAACCTATTTAGGCGTAGATGATGATTTTATCAATAAAACAATCGAACAATATTATAACTAAAAAATTCGGTGTTTTTTCTATTTTTTATGCAAATTCAGTTAATACATCTTGACCATGTCCCTTTGGCTTAACTTTATTAAAAATTTTTTTGATAAACCCTTTTTCATCTATCAGGAACGTTGTCCTATTAATTCCCATATACTTTTTTCCCATGAAAGTTTTCATACCATATACTCCGTATTTTTTTGAAATTTCATTTCCCCTGTCCGATGCTAATTCATACGGTATGTTCATTTTAATTTTAAATTTCTCATGTGATTTGTCGTCATCAGGACTTATACCGATAACAGTGATGTTTTTTTCCCTAAATTTTTCATAATCTTTAGAAAATTCCTCTGCCTCAATTGTACATCCTGGTGTGAAGTCTTTAGGATAAAAATAAACTACTACATTTCTACCACGATAACTTGATAATTTTGTTTCCATGTTTTTTGAATCTACAAATGAAAAATCAGGAGCTTTGTCTCCTATTTTCAATTCATTTCTTTCAATTTCTTTGTTTTCCATGTTTTGTATTAAATTATCTGAGATTAAAAAATTTATGTCATCTATCCTTATAGAATACTCAGTTTTTTATCCAAAAACAAAGGTATAAAAAACTATATTGTCTGTCTTTGGAATTATTTCTATTTCATGTGCCTCCTTCTCGTCTGTTTTATACAAGTTATAAATAAAAGGCCATGTGATTTCCGCGTGGCTTGTAGCATTTTTATCTACGATCAAATCCTTTCCACCATTGACATTGTTAACAAAACCTCCATCTATCTTTACATTTACAATTCCTTTTTCGTTATCTGAGACACCTATTATTGCATTTACCCTTCTAGCATATTTGTATCTCATAGTTATAGAAGAATCCTTCATCGAATCAAATCTTCCAACCCTTATATACTCTGGACCCCAAAACCAATTTCCTTTAAGGTAAACCTGATTCTCTTGATGATTTCCATCATCTACACAATTATTATCTTGTTCCCTTTTTATGTTATGTTTATTTCCAAATTTTTTTAATCTCATATATCCTACACAAATTTCAGGGGCTATTTCTGGAAATTGTAATCCATAGATCTTATAAATTTCGTCAATAGGATTATGAACATCTTTTTCTTCTGATATTTTGTTACCATTTTCTTCTAGTAATTCAATTACTGCTTCTTCAAATTCATCGATATTTCCATACCCTGGGTGCTCGTACCGGACGAATCCATTACGATCAATTAAGATATGTTTGGGCCAGTACATATTTCCATACATCTTCCATAACTTGTTTTCAATATCAAATCCAATCGGGATTTCGTTTAAATCGTATTTTTTAATTGCTCTTATGATATTTTCATTTACTTTAGCAAATTCATATTCATAAGAATGGGCAGAAATAACCACAAGACCGTATTTCGAATATTTTTCTTTTAGTCTTTTAATGATGGGGATGGTTCTCAAACAAAAAATGCATGTATAAGTCCAACAGTCTAGAAGAATTACTTTTCCTTTTAAATCTTTTAAAGAAATCATCACGTCGTTAATTTCTTTGTTGTCAATGAGAGTCCATTTAATAACACCAAAATCAGGAGCTGGAAATGCAGGAATAATATTCATTTTACTTGTTTTATAAATATTCTGTAAAAACGTTTCTAAATGAACTGTATGTAAAAGAAATATTATGGGACTTCTTATACTTTCTTTACTTGTTAAAGAAATGTGATATTCTTGTAGTCGGTGGTGGACCTGCCGGACTTTCTGCTGCATTTATGGCCGCAAAAGCAGGACTGAAAGTAACTGTTTGTGAGAAAGATAAATCAATCGCACAAAATATCAGAACAAGTGGAGTTTCTTGGTTAAACGAAATAAAGAAACTTGGTATACCTGATTCGTTTTACAACCCAATTAAAAATTTTAATTTTGTTTCTCCATCAAACGAAATTACAATAAGTGGAAAAAATTATGAATCATGTGTCCTAGATATACGACAGACGTATCAATATCTTGCAAATCTAGCAGCCACTGCAGGAGCAGAGATTTTGATTAATACTAATGTTTTACAGGTTAATAAAGACCAGAATAAAAGATTGGTTGGTGTTGTTGCAAAACAAAATAACATCATTTTAGATATATCTTGCAAATTAATCATTGATGCTACTGGATTTAATAGTATAATTGCAAGAAATTTGGGACTGGTAAAGAAGTGGGAAAGATATGGAGTAGGCTGCGAATTTGAATGCTATTGTGAGAACCTTGATATTGAAACATGGACATTGATGGTAGGCAAGATTTATTCTCCTGCAGGTTATGCATGGATATTTCCTACATCCAAGAATCGTGCAAGAATAGGTGTCGGAGTCGCAAAGCCAGAATCGCAAGAAGAACCATTTTAAACAAAATGGGAAATATCCAACCAATTGAATATCACTACGGATTTATTCCAAATCAAGGGGGCAGAGAATGTTCTGTTTTTGACAACTTGATATTGGTCGGTGATTCTGCTGGCCAATCCAATCCATTGGTTTTGGAAGGAATACGTCATGCAATTGAATTCGGGCGTCTTGCAGGAGAAGTAGGTGCTAATTCAATTGAAAAAAACTGCTCAAAAGAGTCTTTAATTCAGTATGAGAAAATTTGGAAAAAAAAATTATCATCAAAAATAGAATCTTCTCTTAGAGTTCAAAGCAGATGGCTTAAATTTAGCGACGATGATTGGGATAATGAATTAGACATAATCAGAGAGATGTCAGTTGATGAGTTACTTGACTTTGTTAAAGGAGATTTTTCGGCCTCCAAAATGGTCAAATTAGCATTAAATCATCCCAAAATTGCAGCCAAACAACTGTTTAATCTAGTTTTAAAAAGGTAAAGCAAGATATTTATACTACATTTTAACGCAACAGTATATTGCCAGGGGAATATGCATCACAATTCACTCCAATTATGTACATGCTTGGAATGGGATTTTTGGCTGGAGTTCCTGCCTTAATATTGTCAAAGATTCTTGCTCCGCGCAAGAGCTATAATCCTGTAAAATTCCTTCCAATGGAATGTGGACAGATGCCAGTTGGTGAAGGCAGGTCGCATTTTATGATGCAATATTATGCTTACATACTGATGTTTGTTGTTTTTGATGTAATGTCAATTTTCCTTTATGCTTGGGGTACATCACTTTTGTCAATACCTAAAAGTGCGACTTTACCTATGATCGGCTTTTTGGGAATAATGTTTGCAGCAATGGGTTACGCATTATATCTTTCTGGTAAAAAGGGGATATGGTGAAATAAGATTAAAATGAATAAAATGGGTAAATCGTTTTTGTTTTTCAAAATGATTCAATGGGAGGCAAGTAGATAATGTTAAAAGAATTGATAAATCCAACCAATTTTAATATCCTTGCAGCTAAACTGAGTGATGTTTTAGTTGATGCTTTGGACCAGCCTCTTGGTTATGCTATAAATTGGGGAAGGATTTGGTCTCTTTGGCCGGTTCATCTTGAGACCGCATGCTGTAGTGTAGAATTTGGTGCAGCTTCAAGTCCAAGATATGATGTAGAACGATTTGGAATTATCGAGGCATTTGGCTCACTCAGACAATGTGATCTTATAGTAGTTCAAGGAACTGTTACACGTAAGATGGCTCCACGACTCAGAATGGTTTATGATCAAATGGCCGAACCGAAATATGTAATAGCTATGGGAGCGTGTGCTATTACCGGAGGACTTTATATAGACTCATACAATGTTCTTCCAGGCGTTGACGGAATAATACCTGTAGATGTTTACGTACCTGGTTGTCCTCCGCGACCAGAAACGTTAATCCAAGGAACCATGCTTCTTCAAGAAAAAATAAAAAGGTCGAAGATAAGATAAATGATTTCCAAAATATCAGAAAATCTAGACAAATGGAATTCTCGTCAATTCATAACTACATTAAACGACGACAATATCAGTCAAAATAAAAAAAGTGATAATTTAAAAAAATTTCCAAAAGAAATTTCATCTATTGTAGGAGATTCCAAGATACAAACTAGTAAAACAGAATCTTCTCTATTATTTGAAAATTCTGTTATATTTAAAATTTCATCCAAATTTGATTCAAAAATAGTTGTCGAGTTTGTGAAACCTTCACGAATCAAAATCCGAGTCGATCCAGCAAATATCATTGAAATAGCAAAATTTCTTAATCATGAATTAGGTTTTGATCATGCAGAATCAGTTACAGGTACTGACTATCCTAAAGATAATCAAATTGAAGTAATTTATCATCTTGGTTCTTATTTAAGAGACGATCTAGCCCATCTTGTTTTATCTTTGACTACAAGAACAGACCGTGATGAAGCACGTCTTCCTTCTCTATTACCAGTCTATGGAAGTGTTGAATATCATGAAAGGGAAATTTTCGAAATGCTCGGTGTTTATTTTGATGGACACCCACGAAACGAAAGATTTCTTCTCCCAGAAGATTGGGCAGATATACCCCCATTAAGAAAGGAGTTTCATATCAAAGGCAGGTAAAATGGTGATATTTTAAAATGGAAAATTTTGATTATAAGATAAATGATACACAAAAACTCGGTCTTGAAATAATAAAAGAAGCGTCATTTGACGACCGTTTAATGACGTTAAGTGTTGGTCCACAGCATCCAGGGTCAGGGCATTTCAGATTTGTAATTAAAATTGATGGCGATTACATTGTATTTTGTGATCCAGATCCCGGTTATGTTCATAGAGGTGAAGAAAAAATGGCGGAATACAGGACATATATTCAAAATATTCCACATCTTGAACGTCCAGTTATTCATGATTCTACAAATATTACTTACTCTTACAGTCTTGCGGTAGAAGAATTACTTGGAATAGCAGTTCCAAGAAGAGGACAATTTATTCGTGCAATAGCTTCGGAGTTTAACAGACAAATTTATACATTATACTGGCTTGCGATATACGGAATCTTCCTTGGTCATTCAACTATGTTTATGTGGCCTGCTGGAGATAGAGAATTATTTATTGATTTGATGGAAGCATTAACAGGGGCCAGAGTTACACATGCATTTAACATCCCAGGAGGTGTTAGAAATGATATTCCAAATGGTTTTAAAGAAAGATGTTTGCGACAGGTATCTTACTTTGAAAAACGGTTAAATGAATATGAAGACATATTTTATAACAATCCGTTATTTAGACAGAGAACAGAAAAAGTGGGAATATTGACCAAAGAAGATGCAATAAAACTTGGAGTAACTGGCTCCGTATTGAGGGCGTCGGGTATTCCTTATGATATTAGAAAGGTAGAACCTTATGATGTTTATGATGAGATAGATTTTAAAGTTCAATATCTTAAAACTTGTGATTCATTTGCACGTTCGTATGTTCCATTTTTGGACATGAAAGAATCCTGTTATATCATAAAACAATTGTTAGATAAAATGCCTGAATCAGGAGATGTAAGGACAAAATTGCAATCAAATGTCAAAGGACAATCTGGAGAATCATATAAAAGGGTAGAATCTGGACGTGGTGCATTAGGATATTATGTAGTAAGTGATGGTTCACCAAAACCATACAGGGTAAAAATTTCCGTGGGTTCTTTTAGAAATATATTAGCTCTTCCTCATTTACTTGTCGGTTCAAAATTAGGAGATATGCCCGCGATTTACTGGTCATTAAACTATTGGCCTGTGGAGGCAGATAGATAATGGTTACCGTACCAAAAAAATTTGGGTTTGGAAGTTTTGTATCGTCCATATTATGGTTAGTATTTTGGATAGTGGTTATAGTAACATTAGTAGGACTTCCGTTAATTTTTATAATCCTCTTTTACGTTCCCTTGCCATATATTGGAGATGAGGTTCTAACACCATACCTATTCTTTTCAATGATGGTTGACCCTACTCGAACAATACCTATTATCAAATTTTTGATCCATACCGACATTTTCAGGGTTATGGTATTTCCAGGATTCGGTTATGCCGCCATAATTGCAGCTGTTACAATATTTGTGGAACGTAAGTTTTTGGCCAAGATGCAGCTACGTGTTGGTCCGTATTATGTTGGAAGATGGGAAGGAATATTACAGTTAATGGCTGATGGATTAAAATTAATTTCAAAAGAAATTATTGTTCCATCGGGAGCTGATAAACTTCTCTTTTGGCTTGCTCCTGTACTCTTTGTAGCCACAGCTGCAGCAGTTACAGCTTTAATCCCAGTTGCTCCAGGAGGCTGGGTGGTCGCCGATATAGATGTGGGACTGATAGCAGTATTTGCAATACTTGGATTCTTTCCATTAATTGCACTGTTATTTTCATGGGCAAGTAATAGCAAATATCCATTCATAGGTGGATTAAGAGCGTTACACCAGATGGTCGCTTTTGAAATACCTTTTATTTTATCAGCATTAAGTGTTGTTCTAGTCGCTGGGACTTTAAATCTTACAGAAATAGTTGAATCACAATATCTATACTGGTTTATTATAATTGCACCTATCAGCGCATTCGTATTTTATATATCCTCACTAGCAGAATTGGAAAGGATTCCTTTTGACCTTCCTGAAGCTGAAAGTGAAATAGTTGCAGGATGGATAACAGAGACTTCTGGAATGCTTTATGGTTTGATCCAACTTGGAACTTATTTGAAATTATATGCATTGGCAGCGTTGTTTGTAATATTATTTTTAGGAGGGTGGACAGGTCCTCAAATATTTCCAGAAGAAATAATTCCGGGCTATACAGGTGAAAAGATTTACAATCATATTGTAATCAATGGAATATTCTGGTTTACCCTCAAGACATTTGGAATGATTATTCTTTTTCTGTTACCACGAGGTATAAGCCCAAGAATTCGAATAGATATATTGCTTCATACTGGATGGTACAAATTGATAGTACTTTGTTTTATCAACATTTTCGCTGTCTTAACGCTAATATATGGCGGAATAATACCCACAGGAGGTATTCTGCAATAAAATGAATTCAACAACCGGTTTTACCAAATCAGCTAGTGGCATCATAAAAGCGATTGAATCTGGATCAAAACATCTTTTGATAAGACGTTTTACTTTGTTTTATCCTCAAAAGAAATTGAAATTTGTCGGTGACGGTTATCAGTTCGATCCACAAAAGGGAGTAGGTATCGCAGGAACAAGGGGAAGACACATATTATTTCATGAAAAATGTACTGGCTGTCAATTATGTGCAATCACATGTGAAGGTATTGCAGAAGCCATCGAAATGGTAAAGATTACTGAATCATGGAAACAGAATAAAAAATCGATAATGCCGCAAATCGATTACGGTAAATGTGTTTTTTGTGGACTTTGCGTGGATGCCTGTCCATTTTACGCTCTTTATATGACCAACGATTATGAACTTGCTGCATTTACAAAAACTCATCTAATCTATACTCCTGCTCAACTTGCTGTAAAACCTCAATATGATGGAACTGTAGAGATAAAGATTGATGATAGAGGTGCATATCATGGCTGAACAAGTATTCTATGGACTTGCAATTCTCACCATAGGTTCTGCCATATTTGCACTTGAAAGCAGGGAATTAATTTACGGTGCAATTGGACTTGCATTGTCCATGCTGGGTATTGCAGGATTTTTTATTTTACTTGATGCACCATTTGTTGCAATGTTTCAGATAGCAGTTTATGTCGGAGCAGTTGCAGTACTGGTTATTTTTACAGTAATGCTGGTTAGAACAAACGAGTTATTTACAAAACGAGAAGACAAAAACCGCAGAATCGCTGGAATAGTCTTTGCTTTTATTTTTATGATAGTAATAGGGCTGATATTACTTGGTTCTGAATTGAGTAAAGCTTCGATAGGAGAATTAAAAATTGATAATATCACTCAAAAGATAGGAGGTGAGATGTTGACATACTATTCACCGGCATTCATATTATTGGCACTAGTATTGGCAGGTTCTATTATTGGTGCGTTGACTCTTGCAAGGAGAGAGGATGTGGACAATAGTTATGAACGAGTTAATTGACTACCTTGTGGTATCCATAGTGATGATATCAGTTGGCATTTATGGTATCATTGTCAAGAGAAATGCTATTCGTATGATATTTTCAATAGAGATTATTGCAAATGCTGTTAATTTAACACTAATCGCATTCTCAAGATACCTGTCCGATGTTCAAGGACAGGTATTTACTCTATTTGCTATTGCGATTGCCGCGGCAGAGATAGCCGTAGGACTTGGTATTATTATTATTGCGTATAGACTTTATAGAGAAATCGATGTAGCAGAATATAGGAGTCTTAAAGGTTAAAAGGAGTAGACAGGGGAAGGAAAAAAAAGGAGGCTATGGTTATGTTTTTGTTAATTTCTGTTCTGTTGCCTTTATTATTAGCTCCTGTTGCGTACAATTTATCAAAGAAGAAAGGATACAACACTGCAACTTGGTTTACTTTTGCCGTACTAGTATTTTCAACAATTATGTTGGTTATTCCATCGCTTTCTGTATCCTCAACAGGACAAATAAGTTATGATGAAAGTTATTTGTGGAGCCAATTTGGTAATTTTGGTTTAAGGTTAGATGGACTTAGTATTCCATTTGTAATTATTATATACATAATATGTACATCGGTAGTGTTATTTTCAAAACCATACATGATAAAAAGAATCAACGACTTTTTTGGAAATCAGGAAATCCAAAATTCAGAAAAAGATAATAACACAAATAATGATAATAAAGTATCTGATGTTCCTAACCATGTAAATGATGGGAAACAGGTTACAAATTACCAATATGCTCTAACACAACACTCTACAAATCAAGTAATCAATCACCACATGGGGATCTTTCTTTCATTGTATTTGGTTTTTTCAATGGGAATGGTCGGTACAATTCTCGCTACAAATGTAATTGAGTTTTATGTATTTTTTGAATTGACTTTGATACCTGCTTTTTTTCTGGTAGCATTTTACGGGTATTCTAATAGAAAACGAGTTTCCTTGATGTTTTTCTTTTGGACACATGTGGGTGCAGTTGTTTTACTACTAGGTTTGCTGGCTATGGGAATATTTGCAGGAGGATTTGATTTTTCAACGATTAAAGAAAATGTTTCAAAAATCCCCTCAACATGGCTTCCTTTAATTGTATTTTCAATAGTGGTTGGACTTGGTGTAAAATTAGGCGTCTTGTTTTTACACATGTGGGTTCCAAAAACATACTTTGAGTCACCAATTCCTATCGCAGCATTGCTAGCCGGAGCAATGAGTGGAATTGGAATATACGGTATCTTAAGATTATGGCTTGATTTGCTTTCTGTAGCTTATTCTGAATACAGTCTCTGCATTACTATTTGGGGTGTCGCTACGATGATTTATGGTGGTGCAATGGCACTTATGCAAAATGACCTTAGAAAACTTTTGGCATATTCTAGTATCTGGTGTTATAATGATGTATGTTGCACAAGGTCTTGGAAAAGCCATATTGTTTATGACATCTGGATCAATTTATCTGCAGACTGGAACCACAAATATGGCCAAACTTGGTGGTTTGGCCAGCAAGATGCCATACACTGCCACTTTATCTATGATTGGTGCCCTTACCATGGTTGGAATACCTCCTACCGTTGGTTTTATGGCTGAATGGACTCTTTTTAACGGTGCATTGCAGGCTGGCGTTTCTGATATGGACTCGTTTAGAGTTGCACTATTTGCAATTGCGATTTTGACTACTGTTTTATCTTTGGCATATATTATATGGATGTACAAAAAGGTATTCTTTGGAGAATTAGATTCAAAATACGATATAATTAGGGATTCCAATAGATATGTTATCACAAGTATAGCCGTATTGGCTGGTTTATCGTTAATAATAGGTGTCTATCCGGACATATTTTTTGATCCTATTTTGGATTATCTAACAAGTATCTTTTCAAATAATGAAAATATACAGCCAATTTTGTTGGCACCAATGATAACAGGTAATGTTGTTGAAGATGATGTCAATTCAGTCAATATTACAAACATTATTCCAGTGCCAAATATTCCCAAGATTGAACATAATGATGGTAATGGAGGTAATTGATAATATGATTCTGTTAATTAGAAGATTTTTTGTAAAAATTAATACTATGACGGTAGAAAAAATGGGAAACAAGGTAAAAAAATTAAATTTGTCGCAAAACAAATTTGAAAAAATTGTCCGAAAAAATACGGAGGTCGAGAAAAAATAATGATTTCTGCAACAGGTATTGAAGGTATAGCCATTTGGGGATGGTTAGTCTGGATTTTGCCATTTGTTGGTGCAGCAATCATTCCTCTTGTTTCAAAGAAAGGAAACAGAATACGAGATTACACAGCAGTTGCTTTTGCCTTGATGAGTGCACTTTCTGCTGCCTCATTACTATCAATAACATTTGCAGGCGACGAAGTTCACAGTCAGATATCATGGATTTCATCATTGGGAATTAAGGCAGGTGTCCTTTTAGACCCCATGTCTGTTATAATGACCAATCTTGTTGCATGGATATCCTTTTTAATAATTGTATATTCTGTTGGATATCTTCACGGCGATAGAGACCTGGCAAGATATTGGTTTTTTATGCTCTTTTTCATAGGCTCTATGCAGCTTATTGTACTCTCAGATAATTTATTGATGGTCTTTTTTGGCTGGGAAGGTGTGGGTTTAGCATCGTATGCACTCATTGGTTATTGGTATAGAGACAGAAAACAAGATTATGTTGGAAAAGAAGGCCATTATGCTGGAAAAATAGCCATGTGGGCTTCACCCACTCATGCAGGAATTAAAGCATTTTTGCAGACTCGTGCTGCAGATACAATGATGCTTGCAGGAATGTTTCTTATTTTTATGCATTCAGGTACATTTGGATTTAAGGAGCTTGTAGACAATCAAGCATGGGCAGAAACAATGGCCCAAAATAATTTACTCATTCCTGCTGCAATACTGTTATTTGGCGGTGCGATTGGAAAATCGGCACAATTTCCATTTAACGAATGGTTGCTTGAGGCAATGACTGGTCCAACATCAGTTTCTGCATTAATTCATGCTGCAACAATGGTAAAAGCAGGTGTATTTTTAGTTGCAAGAATAGCCCCATTGTTTTTTGCACTCGATGCGTTGGACACTGAAGCGTTCTTTATCGTGGTAGCATGGGTTGGGGGAATTACTGCATTTTTGCTTGCATCTCAGGCACTGGTCAACCCTGAAATTAAAAAGGTTCTTGCATATTCAACAGGGTCACAAATTGGATATATGATGATGGCCTTAGGCATTGCAGGTGTGTCGACAAATTTTGCTGACGGATATACCGCAGGCTTCTTTCACATGATGAGTCATGCAATGTTTAAGGCTTCCCTATTTATGGGAGCCGGTGCAGTTCTTCATGCCATAGGTTCAAGGTTTATGACAGACATGGGAGGTCTACGAAAAGATATGAGAAAGACCTTTATTTTTATGTCAATTTCGGCATTATCTCTAGCTGGCGCACCTCTTGTAACGTCTGGATTTTGGAGTAAAGATGCGGTTTTTGCTTCTTTGTTAGAATCAAATAATCCTACAGGCATTGCGTTATTTGGACTTGCCTTTGCAGTGGCAATCATGACTGCATTTTATACATTTAGAATGATAGGAATGGTATTTTTTGGCAATAAAAGCAAGCATATCCAAGAATTAGAAGAAAAAGACCATCACATTCATGAAGCTCCTAATATAATGTGGATTCCGTTTGCAATCTTGGCGGTAGCAACTATTGCAATTGGTGTTGTAGGATTTTTGTTTGAAGAACAAATTCATACTGTTTTAAGCAATTATCTGTTAAAATCCTTTGGAATTGGACAGGACAATGAGGCCACTGGCCATGGCAGTACTGATGTCAATGATGGAGGACTTAATCCAATAGCAGTAGCAGCTTCTGTAATTGCATTTGGAGTAGGTGGTGGACTTGGTTATTTGTTCTATATTGCAAGGAAGTTTGATCCAAATATCATATCAAAAAGTTTAACATTGTCCAAAATTTGGTCATTTCTATACAACAGATGGTATCTTAATTCACTGTTGTACTGGGGCTCGGTGGAAATTCCACTGCGAGTATACCGGATAATATGGACATACTTTGAAAGTATTGTCATGGAAGGAATAAGTCCGTTATTACAGCATACAGTATCTGGTCTATCAAGAGTCGTCAAATCTGCACAGACTGGCCTAACACAGATATATCTATTCGTATTTGCAGTAGGTATTATGATAATGTTATTACTCATGTATCTGTTTTAGAGGATGGGAGGAAAAAGAGGCGAAAATAAAAAATGTTAGATTGGACATCAACTCCTTTTATTGTAATTGTAGTACTGGGTGTCGTTGGACTAGCAATTCCAGTATATGATGCACTCAGAAAAGAACGTGGAGAAAAAAAGAACAAATTATACAGTATAATTTCAGTTGCTGCGCTTATAGTCACAATTTTCATAGTAATAGCTAGAGTCTTATCAGGCGATGTTATAGCGGGAATGGATTTCAGCAAAGATTCAATTACTGACGATATGTTTGGCTCATTTTTTGCAATTGCATTATTAATTGTCTCCATAATGGTAACTGCGTCATCATGGAATTATTTAAGAGGAATAACTGCCTCTGCATCTTATTATTCACTGATACTCTTGTCAACAATTGGCATGGTTCTTATCGCATATTCTACAGATTTTGTGACCCTATTTATAGCGTGGGAGTTAATGTCTATTCCTACTTATGCACTTGCAGCTTATGCCAAACGTGACCCCATATCAAATGAGGCTGCGTTGAAATACTTTATGTTTGGTGCTCTATCATCTTCGATAATAGTTCTTGCAATCGGATTAACATATGGTCTGACAGGAACTACAAATATTGGCGAATCAATTAAGGAACTTTCTTCCCTTGATTCTGGACAGTTCCCAGTTTTGATACTAACAGTGGCTTTATTTGTAGCAGGTTTTGGATTTAAAATGGGCATTGTTCCATTTCACATGTGGTTACCAGATACATATGAAGGAGCTCCTACTACAATTGGTGCACTTCTTGCAGCAGGAACCAAAAAGGCTGGGTTTGCCGCTGCTATTCGCATCATAATAATTGGTATGTTCGCCCTTCAACTTGATTGGAGTATCGCTCTTTCTATTTTGGCAATAATAACAATGACAGTTGGTAACCTTGGGGCTATAATGCAAAAAAGTGTTCCAAGGATTTTGGCATATTCAAGTATTGCACAGGCTGGCTACATACTAATCGGTCTGGCAATTGCACCATATTCTGATATTGGATTAAGTGGGTCGCTGTTTCATATCATGAATCATGCAGTAATGAAATCCGCCGCTTTTATCGCCGTGGCAGGAATTGCAATTGCATTGGCTAGCTACAGTCTGGAAAAATATAGGGGACTTGGACGACGAATGCCATTTACTGCTATAGCACTTACGATATCACTATTGGCTCTTGCCGGTGTTCCTCCGCTAAATGGTTTTTGGAGTAAACTGGTAATTTTTGAATCCGCAATAGATAGCGGCACTCAGGTTCCATGGGGGTCACATCTTGCAATTGCAGGTGTTTTAAACAGCGCCCTCTCTTTGGCTTATTATGCTTGGATAATCAGAAAAATATACATGGAAGAATCTGAAGATATGAGGCCGGTCAAGGAACCAAAAGCGATAAAGGCGGTACTGGCTTTTACCATCATATTCATAGTGGGTTTTGGTATATGGCATGCTCCTATATACGACTTTGCAAAATCATCCGTCCCTTTGTTTATTGGCAAGTCCGATACCTCTATTGTTATTACCCCAACTACACAGGAAAATAATGATGGTAAACCAAGTCTGGGTAAAATTAGTACAGATACTACTTTGCATTTTCAATCAACAAAAACAGTTCTAACTACAACTTGAATTTTAATAACAAAAGTTAGATATGTGAGTACTCTACTTTATATTTGATTGTAGTCGTGAGTGTAGTTTCCTGCAGAAAATGCGAAGCAGAATTAGTTGTTTCCCAACCTGACAAGGTCCATACCATAGTGAATAGAAAAGTGTTGAACTGGGATGATTATGTCAAATCTACAAATAAATGTAGAAAATGTGGTACCTCAAATGTATTTTATTGGAGTAAAGAAAAAAAAGAATGATATGATACAACTCTCAAAACATTGAACCTGTAAAAAATATTTAATGAGTAGTTCATATTCTATTCCAATCTTGTTTTTTCAATTTCAAAATTCTCTTTAACCTCCTCTCTTTTTCCTTCAGGAACTTCATAATAAACAACAATATCTAATAATCCCGTCTTTCCATTATAATCTCTCTGAGAACCATGTACCTTGCCGTTATAATTTGATACAATATCCGATAATAATTCGTATTGTTTTTGTATCTGTATCACAGTATCGCCAGAAAGCAATTCGAAGGAATTTGACATCTTCGGTTTTAATTTGGTTCTCTGTTGATAATGATATTCGGCGGGTATCATATCAGCTGATTTACTGTTTTTATTTGTATTAATCATAGATAACATGTTAGGGCAATCATGTTTTTTCTGGGTAAATACTTCAAAATATGCATTTTGAGAAGAATCCCAATAAATCCTTGTATTACAACCGTATTTACATGCTATGGGTACTATATTACCAGAACTCATTCTTGGTTATATCTATTATTTGTTTGGCCTTTTAACTTTTAATGATATCATCATAAAGGCATCATATAAACAGCTTTGTCTCACATCTCCGATGACAGTATCTATGAAGTCTTTTTGCCGTCAAACTTTTAACAATCAGAGAAATTTATACACTCCATTTTATGTGAGGAGATATCTGTCTACAAAACAGGTTAAGGTGGAATTACAAAAACATAAAGACCGGAGTCATACTAATTTAAATTTCCAAGAAAATTTTATCTGAAAATGTCAAAGTCATTAGGGAAAAATTACTAGAATTAGAAATATGGACGACCCCGATATTCAAAGTCTTAGTCGTGCTGCAGTGATTCTTTTGTATTAATAAGAATGGATTTTTACTACCAGGTATAGAATTACGAAAAATATTAACTGATGAAAAAGATGGATCAAAGAAATTTCCTCCAAAAAGTATCGGAATACTTGAACTTTTAGCAGATGCATATTATATTTTGATTCAAGGATTAAGGAATAAAATG
>QCWD01000094.1 GCA_013114725.1 Nitrososphaeraceae archaeon
TTTGTAAGGATAAATCATATATAAGCTACGAATCTTCCACTGGAATATCTGGATTTCCTAAAAATTATCATAAGGAAAAAATAGTCTGTGGGATATATAACGAAAACTCGATTTTATCTGCGTTTCAATTAATCAAATTAGGATTTACTCCGCATCTTTTTTTCCTCTACTCTGATAGAGAAAACCTTTTGCACATCTTAAAACTTTTAAAGAAATTTTTTGAATTTTTGGGCGAGTCCAAAATATCATTTGATTTTTACTTTATCGACAATGTTTTCGTTCCGGAATATACAATGGCAATTATCATGGAATTATTGTATGTAGCGATTCTTTCCAATACGTACCCTAGTTTTAAATATGCTTTACCATATTCTTATGTTTTATATCCTGAATGGTTTATCAATAATCTTTTAGATCTGGATGCTAATAAAAATTCTATAAATCCAATCCTATACCACACAAGAACGGAATTGGAAAAAATTAAAGAGGAATTAAATATGAATAATTTATATTTTCAAAAGACTGATGATAATAAATTAGATATTTTAAATACTCCAAGAAAAATGAGGTGTAAAGAACATCAAGAAGCAATTAATAAAATTTTTTTAAAAATCAATAAAACAAAAAAAAAGATCTCAATCAAAATAACTCCTAATTATATTCACGACATTATGGATTCCATCTAGGTTTTTGGCAATCTCCTTCAACTCATTTGCTTTATGTGTAAATGATTGATCGTTAATTATTCTGTATATTGCATCTTCAATTGATGTGGATTCTATATCCTTTGAATCTAACTTGATCCCTAATCCTATTTTTACTGTTTTATTGGAATTTCCAAGTTGTTCTGCATGATTTTCAATAGGGATGGTAATAACTGGTTTTCCATATTGGATTGCTTGCGAAATTGATGTATGCCCTCCTCTTAAGAGGATAATATCCGAAAGTGCAAATAATTCGTCTTTTATGGGACACCATTCATAATACCATCCATTGTTATGCATTTTTTTGGGAAAAATTGCCCCATTGGGATTTCCTTCAGATAGTACATATTGAATATTTGAATCTAAATTTTTGCATGCATTGGTGATGACTTTGATCAAAGTATGTCTTGTTTGCGGTGGTCCGCTAATGTGAAAAAAAACTATGGGTTTGGTTTTGGAGAATTTTAGTAGTTTAAGTATTTCGTTTAACTTTTCTTGCGGAATTTTATTTCTATCTGAAATAAAACCGATATATCGTATTTTTTTCTTAACTGACATTACATCCCATGTATTTCGTTCAGAAATGGTATTGGGTGGAGGGAGGTCTGGAACAAGAATTTTTTCAGATATCGACCAAAATGTACCTAAAATCTCTCCATTTATTTTTTCATAGACTCTGGTTATCTTGTAATTGTCAAGTTTTGGTGATAATAATAGTTTTATCTGATTTAACAATAATATTGATGGAATGCCCAAGAGTTTCGCAGCAATCAAAGATGATAATCTTGAATCGGAAACCACTAGGTCAGGAGAAAATTTTATCATATTTTCAACTTCTTTGTTTACCTGCCTTGAGAAATTTTTAAACCATAACGGAACATTTGATATGGTGTTTTTCAGGGAAAAACTACCTTCATTACTCCATGAAAAATCAATTGACGGGACGTTCATACATTCATATCCAGAATTTATAATGTAGTTGACTGGTTCTCCAAATGTAGAAAACCGTATTTTTGTTTTATCCTCTTTTAGAAAATTTGCTACATTTAATAATCTACTGGCATGTCCTAAACCGACTCCGTATGGAGTAAAATAGATCCTAGCCAATTTAAATCAAGTTAATCCCTTATCATTATAAATTAGTAATTTACCTCAACGGATTTGTCAAAATATGCTATTTTTATACCCTGTTTGTTAAAATTTATGGCAAGAAATTCTAAATAAATTTATTTAGTCCACAGTACTCAAATCACCATATATGAGCTTCATCTCGTCAAAGGTTAATTTTTCACCAGTTGACATTTTCTTTACTGCTTCCTCACGCATCGAATTCCATATTTGCTGATTTTCTTTAGAACGTTTCGCCCTTTCTCTAACTAATTCAAATTTATTTACTGGACTTTCTATATTTCTTCTTCGTTTAAACGTTGAACTACCAGTCCTTGACTTTCTAAATTCTATTGCATTAATCTGTGTGTCTACCATTTCTAATTTTGCAGCAGTTTCACGGACCTCTCTAATTATCCTCCTTCTTTCTTCATAAAGATTTTCTCTAGAATTTAATAGTTTATCTAATTTATTTTTCAAATCTCCTATCTTTTTACCGAATTCAGTTCTCTTCTCAAAAATTTCATTCATTTTGACCTTTACTGTATCATACTGCGATGATATGTCTCTGTATTTATCCTCTTTTTTATGAATTAACTTTAATGCATGCAATCTAGTTGCTAATTCCTTGGACCTTGCAACCAGTTTTCTTTCCTCGTCTTTAGATAGTTTCTTTGTCTGAATATCCTTTTCAACCTGTGAAAGCGCTTTGGAGAGATTCGATAAATCCGACCTGTGTAACTTCACCTGACCTGTTTTCTCATCGATACTTTTTATTTCATTTCTTGCTTTAATGATTGATTCTTTTAATTCAACAAACCGTGGATATTCTGCATCTTTAATTTCATTTACACTTTTTAACTTCGTTCGAAGTTCATCTAACTTTACCCTCTCTTGATCTATCTGTTTTTTTGTGGTTTCGATACTCTCGTTTAGGTTTTCAATTTTTTTTTCTCCATCTTTTTGACCTTCCAATAATGATTTTTTAAATTCAAGTAATGATTTTAAATTGGCATCGATTGCATTTTGATCATAATGTATGCTACCATCATTTTTTAAAGTTGTTGTCGCTGAAGCTACTGAACTGCCGCTCCCTTGACTTTGAAGGTCTTTAACCAAGTCGCTTAAGGAGATTATGTTTTACCAAAATATATATATATTTTTTCATTCTCGATCCAAAAATCATAATATTCACTCAAGAACATTTCAACCACATCTTTATAAGATATATTAGAGTAATAATATAATTAAATAAAATGGATGATTTTGAAAATGATTTTCCAAAGTTCGATTGGAAGAATATACCTGCATACAAGCATCCATTGGGGAAGGATTGTCCATGTCCAAAACACGAGTACATCAGAGAACAGATAAATATCACAAAAACTCTCAGTCAAGAGAAAAATAATAATCACAATTTAAAACAAAAGCCACACATTACCTTAAAGTTTTGTCCAGATCATTATGATGTATACTTTAATGAAGTAATTCCATCTATGCCATTAAAACATAAATTGATGACTAAACTTGCATTGAAATTAGGCGCCGTGGTTATTCAAAAAATACCGTATATGCAATCAGACCAGTGTTTTTATTGCAAATTTGGATCTGGCGGATTTGACAAGAAAAAAGAATTACCTCCGATATAGTTTTTTTATACTAATATCTGATTAAAATTGGTTTTTTTTAACATATTTTTTATAATTCTCATTTTTTTATCACCTAGTCCAATAGATAAAATATTTCGTAATATTATTGATAAATAAACGGAATTTTGGTAATTTATTGTATTTTTATAACCCACTAAAAATGATTTTTCTAGTCTAGAATATTTAGAATATTCAAAATTTAAGATACTTGCTAAAAAAGAACCTATATCTATGCTTCTTGCATACACTGACCTGTTTTTTTGTATAAATACTAGATCTGTGCGAACAATTCTATTATCGCGATCAACTAAATAATTTTGTGATTTATTGTCTGTGAAAACGAATCCTACATTATGAAGCCTGCCTGTGACCTGCCCAATTATATATGCTAATTCTTCTCCATCATTTTTTGATGCATACTCATAAAAATTTTCTTTTCCTACGAATTCTTCGGTTATTTCAAAGTCGGATATATTTAGTAAATTTGGAGTAATAATGCTGTTTTTTTTTAAAAACTTTCTTGTGTAAAATCCTTCGTTTTTTTGAGATTGAATCCCAATTTTAGGCGGTGGAGACGGATGAATAAGTACAATGGATATCAATAGATAACTGAACACCAAAATAATATCCCTGATTAATCTTAATTTCTTATTCTTTTTTCTTACAACAGTAATTCCGTTTAGTTTTTCTATCTTTATTCTTCTTTGCCAGCTGTCAATAACCAAGGATTCTATGAATAACAGAATCTTTTTTCATGATAAAAAGATTATCCTTTAAGATAAATTTTTTGTTTACTGTTTTCTTGTACTATCTGACATGACGAACCGAAACTAACATGCATTCAACCCATCATATTTTAAAATATACATTCATGTTTAAATAAATGCAGAACACTTTTAAGCGTTCTTACACTCAAGAAATCCTTTCATAACAACTACCAAATTTACTATTTCATTAATATTCTATAACCTCTGTCTCGAAATAAAAAATTCTATTGCACAGGTATTAGCATGAATTGGATTTGTTTTCCAAGTAGCCTTTTATAATACATACTATGCTTCCATTCAGGTTAGGTTAATATTAAAAAAACCTATTGAATCCTTTTCATCATTCTACATTGATAATGCGGATTCTACACCTGTTTTTGTTATAAATTAAAGATAGGTTAGTGCAACTATGAAATTTATGTTAAATACGGATGATTATCTTCTTTACTACCTTCTTTATCCGCCACAAATACAGCCATATTGTGATTTTTGATATTTTCATAATAATAAAGTTAAAACCTACTTTGTGACTCGAAACAAATCTTACCATTATTGAACAGATTATCTTATGAAATCTTCACAGATTGTCGCCATTTTTATCCGATTGATATATACCTTTAGTATTTTTATAAACATATCATACTGACTCCTTTCTAACTTATTGAGAAAATAATATCTTTATCCAAAAGTATGACTAATGGAGTGATGATTTCAAGTATCATAAAATTATCTCTATCTGTAAATTATCATAATACATAATCATATGACATTCTTGATATTTACAAAAACGATCGCAAATGCTATTATTCAATCAACCAATATAAAAGTTCGTTGACCTGCCTCCGTATCTTCATATAAGTAATATTATTTGTTACCATATTATATACATTCAATTGCATTTTCTGCAGAAATAGTAAACCTCTGATCTTTTAACATGCGTTAATATTCCACTACCTAAATATAAAATATTGATTATTTGATATTATAACATAATTGTTGTTATATGTTATATTTTTTAATTAACATCAACCAACTACTTTTAGAGATCTTTTATAAAGTTGAATTTAATTTATTTTAATATAAGAGCGAGATATTGTTCTTAAGACCAATACCATCAATATTTTTAATTTCACTTTATTGATTTATTGTTTTTTTTATGGTACTCTCATATTATTTTTCTATCTTGATGGATTTTGTCTACTCAAGTATCATAGTCAGTACCAAATGTAAAGACACATAAGTTTTTTAATTTGGAGAGGTGTAAATTGTACTGCAGATATTTTATAAAGTTCAAATCCAAAGAAAAATAGAAACTATTTGGACCGGGTGGGATTTGAACCCACGACCACCTACGTTTCCTCTGCCTTTAGTAGACATGCAAGGCAGGTATTCTACCAGTCTAAACTACCGGCCCAGTCTATTCTATCTTACATAATTAGAATAATAATCCTGTTTAAACTGTTTTCAAACATTATCTTTTAATTTTGTAATCGATAGATCCAATACGTTTTTTAAGGTATATAAATTATAGTTAAAACAATGAATATGTATTATGATCAAGATGTAATTTGTGATACTGCATGGGTTGAAAGCAATCTCGATAATCCAAATGTGAAAATACTAGAGGTTGATTACGACGTAGAAAATGCATACAAAGTAGGTCATATACGTGGTGCTCACATGGTATGGTGGAAGAAAGATATTAACGATCTAATTAGACGAGATATTATCGATAAAAAACAATTCGAATCATTGATGTCTAAGGTTGGAGCAACAAAAGATACTATTCTTGTGTTATATGGCGATTTTAATAATTGGTTTGCTGCTTTTGCGTTCTGGGTTTTCAAATATTACGGTCATAAAAATATCAAATTAATGAATGGGGGTAGAAAAAAATGGGAGCTAGAAGGAAAATCTTATACCACAGATGAACCAGAGCCATCAAACTCCCAGTATATTTCCGAGCCTCCTGATGAAGGACTCCGTGCCTATCTTCCTGATGTAAAGAGAGCTTTGGAGAAGACTGAAACTGCACTAGTTGATGTCAGATCAGCCAAAGAATTTTCTGGAGAAATATCTGCACCTCCTGAATATCCTATGGAACATGCACAAAGGGCAGGACATATTCCTACAGCCAAAAATATTCCTTGGATAGAGGCAGTAAATAATGACGGTACTTTTAAAGGTGTCAACGAGCTAAAAGAACTGTATTATAACAAAGGGATTACCCCAGATAAGCATATTATATGTTATTGCAGGATTGGAGAAAGATCATCTCATACTTGGTTTGTACTAAAGTACCTGCTCGGTTTTCCTTCTGTAAGAAACTATGATGGTTCTTGGACTGAGTGGGGTAACATGATTGGAAATCCGATAGAAAAATAAGAAAGATGTCTGTAATTAAAATGGGCAACGAAAATCAGATAATTTCAAAAGGGCAATTCTATTTTATTTATGAAAAAACCGATAAAGGAGAATCATTTTTTATTTTAGAAGATAAAACTAAACGAGGTCTTGAAGCAAAGGAACGAATATTTGATAATGAAAAACAAGTTGACACGGATATTGGAATTATTTATAATCTTGATGGGATAGCCAATAGAGTAAACATTAGGTGGTATTTTCCACAATCAAACTATCCTCTAAGTGAGGTACAAAAAATTGCTGGAACATTAGAAAAAAAATACAAAGCTATCCGAGAACTCACGTGTCCTGATGATTAATAACATCACCATTAATTTTTAAAACGAAAACCTTTTAGGTTTATTTTATTTATCTGGATGTAGAAATGTCTCTTCTACTGAAAGATAGAGTGTGGATTGTTTTATCGGAGGTTACAAAAAGGGGTGTTTATCCTCTACATGGTTATAAATTGGGTCTGTTTAGATTGCCTGTTGATTTAACCGATAGTGCAATAATCGCCAGCATTAGTAATGATTTACGAACATCAGGTTTCAAGCTAGATAAATTTGCAGACAGAATTTTTGTTTCTTCTTCATGGAAAGAGGATGGATATGATAATATCATCAAGAAAAACTTGTCTGCAGACCTTAGTATTACTGTTGAAATCGTTACAGGAGAGGTCACTGATATTATCTATGAGATAAAACCAATTGAATATTTTGGTGATTTATACTGGGTCAAAAATTACAAGAAAAACGCCGATTTACATGCTAAAATCATCATTGATACAATTGTCAGAAATACAGTAATAGGAGATAGGTTGATAGCACATATTGAGAAGACAGAAAAACTAACACGAAAAGAATCTATCTTAAAACTAGAAGCATTAACTCCTTTGGCTAAAAATCCAAAGACTAGAGATGATAAACCAGTTATAACCCAACCAAAATCTACCGTTGCAGAAATCCAAGAAAAAGAGAATCTTAGTGTTTCTAGTGAATCAGTTGGCTCTGATTTGAGCTCTGGTACTACTATTTCATTAACTGGAAGTGGAGTCAATTATTCTGTCCTCGAAGGACCTATTGATGCATCGTTTAAATCAAAAAGACAAGTTTCGGGAAAATTCAAAAATGTAAGTGTTTGGGGCCCAATTGATGCTCCAGGAAAGCTTGGTGTATGGGGTGACAACGTCTGTGTAGATTTTGATATATGTATT
>QCWD01000095.1 GCA_013114725.1 Nitrososphaeraceae archaeon
AGACCATCGGGTATCAAGATTTCCATCCACCGCTTTGGATGGAGGATTAGTAGCTTCGTATCCGGTTGCTGTTGTTGTAACAACATTGAGTTTTTTACAAAGTGATTCATCGTCTGAAGGTGGTGGGGGTGATGGTGGTGGTGTACTGATAGATGAAAAAGACAGGTATACAATCTGTCTGTTAAGATTAAAAATACCTTGTTCAAATCCATCTTTTACCTCTTGTGATGACAAAGCCCTATCCCAGATTCGGACCTCATCTACACTGCCCTTGAAAAAGTTGGATTGAGTAAGAGAATTTGCACCTATTCTAACGGGTTGGATACCACTTGTATCTGGAATGTTTTGAGTAGTTTTTTGTGATATAAGATTACCGTCAACATATAATTTTAATGAATCAGTACTATCGTCAAATACACCGACTACATAATGCCATAAATTATCATTATATTTATTTGGAGAAGTTATCATTTCATCAATACCGGTAGAAGTTTCAAATCCAAACTTGAGGGTCTCGTCTGTTCTAATCCACACACCAAAATTTAGATTTTTTCCGGTAATTTCTGAACCATATCCTCCTTTATCTATAATGTGACCAGGAGTAGTGAAATCAGTGTTTGTCTTAAACCAAGCGGCAAGTGTAAATGTTGTAGGATGAAGATTGTTGCTGTCTTTTACATCTTTATAGGTTAACCCGTCGAGAGTAAGAAATTCACCGACCTGAGCAAAAGCAAGTGTTGAAAATAATCCAATAAATGCAACGCAGAATAAACTAAATATTATTATGTTTCTAATATTAGAAAAAAAATTATTAGAAAAATAGATCATTATTAACCAACGCGCAACTTTCTAAGGCTAAACATATAGTGACATACTAAAAAAAGTCCTTTTATAGATGAAGATAGCATATAAGACATACCACGATTTAATTTTTCTGAGACATCATATTCAAAAGTCATTAACCAGAAATAGGCAGTTTAATATTTATACTCAACTTAATATTCTTTAATAAATTTATTTGTATTTTTTAGAATATACGAATATCTAGTTATATTTTTTAGTTAGAATTTTAAATTTATTTATGTCTAATAATGTATTATAAAATATCATCATTTATAAATACAGACACATAATATACCTAAAACAAAGACTTTTTCGAAATGAAGAGATAACAACAAACTAAAATTATTATTAAAATAAACTAAAATTAAAAATTTATGGTGGTTTATTCCATGTCCATACCGGGCATGCCACCCATGCCACCCATGCCACCCATGCCACCCATGCCACCCATGCCACCCATGCCACCTGGTGGACCTGCAGGCATTTTTGATTTGCTGGCTGAGATTACATCATCGATTCTTAGAATCATACAAGCTGCTTCTGTTGCTGATTTGATTATCTGTTCTTTAATTGCTACAGGTTCAAGTATATTTTGTTTATACATATCGGCGATATTTGCTGACCTTACATTGACACCAATCCATTTATTTCCCTTTGTTTGTTTTGCTCTCAATTCAGCCATAGTATCGATAGGGTCCATTCCTGCATTTTCTGCCAATGTGATAGGAATTGTATCTAACGCTTCTGCATATTTTAATACTGCAAGTTGAGATCTACCTTCCAAGGTATTAGACCATTGTCTTAATTCGTTTGCAAGATGGGCTTCAGGAGAACCGCCTCCTGCAACAATAGCTGGTTTTTCAAGAACGTCTTTCATGACCATTAATGAATCGTGAATAGAACGATCAGCTTCGTCTACTACTCTTTGAGAACCACCTCTAATCAATATGGTGACGGCTTTTGGATTTTTACATCCTTCGATAAATACCCATTTATCAGTTTCAACTTTCCTCTCTTCGACAAGGTCAGCTATTCCCAAGTCCGCTGAACCAAGATCGTCAAGGTTATTAACTAGTCTCGCACCAGTAGCCTTGGAAAGTTTGAACATATCACTTTCCTTTACTCTTCTAACTGCAAGTAAACCTTCTTTAGATAAATAGTGTTGTGCAATATCATCAATTCCCTTTTGACATAAAACAACATTTGCACCCGCAGATTTTATTTTTTCAACCATAGATTTTAACATCTTATTTTCTTCTTCAAGAAACATTTGCATCTGTTGTGGGTCGCTAATCCTTATCTCAGCACTCATCTCAGTTTTTTCAATTTCCAATGGTGAATTAATCAATGCGATTTTTGCTTTTTCGATCCTTTTTGGCATTCCAGAGTGGACCACCTCTTTATCAAGAACAATACCTTTGATTAATTTGGTATCGCCCATTGAACCTCCAGCTTTCTTCTCGACTTTAATATTATCCAGATCTACTTTCAAATTGCGTGTTTTCTCATGTACTTCCGCAATCTGTTTAGTTGCATTAACAACTATATCACTTAAAACTGGACTGTCATCTGATACCAATTTTGAATACATACTGGTTTTAACTATTTTTGATAAAAGTTCTTTATCATTTACATCGACTTTAATAGCTATTTTGTTTAGGATCTTTAAGGCCTGCTCGGATGCAGCATTATATCCGTCAACAATTACTGAAGGATGTACGTTTTTATTTATTAAATCCTCTGCTTTTTCTAATAAAGCCCCAGCAAATACAACAGAAGACGTAGTCCCGTCACCGACTTCATTATCTACAGATTTTGCTACTTCTACCATCATCTTTGCAGCAGGATGCTGTACATCAATTTCCTTTAGAATAGTCGCGCCGTCATTGGTTATTGTTACATCCCCTAGTGTATCAACAAGCATTTTATCCATGCCTCTTGGACCTAAACTGGACTTTACAATTTCAGATATCAATTTTGCAGCGGTAACATTGTTTTTCATTGCTTCTTTTCCTTTATTTTCCTTCGTTCCTTCTCTTAAAATTATAACTGGCATACCACCAGCAGTTGTTTGAACAGACGCCATTTTTTATACACCTTTTAGAATAATAATTCCTATATAACTCTGTTTTATATATTTTTGTACATGAATCGATATGGATATGATTTTAGATGGTGAAGTCAGAATTATTAAAAATTTTATAGTGCATCGTTGAAAATTTATCTCAAGCCAAGAAATTTTTAAAAATGTATCAAATGAATTATAATATATTTAATTTTCTTTTTTTATCTTCAAATTTTGATTTAAAACGTAGAATATTAATAATAAATCTTTCATGTGTACCTTCTCCTATCTTTTCTAAATCATCAAAAGCGGAAACGTCAAATAAGATTCTAAACCCGTCAATAGATTTAACTTTGGCTTTAAAATGTACCTTGGAACCGACTGGTGTGGCAGCTAAATGTTTAATATTCACCAATGTGCCTACAGAATCCCACTTTTCAGAATCAGAAGTGAATGATTCTTTTATTATCAGACGGCATGTCTCTTCCATCTCTGATATCATTGATGGTGTAGATAACACGTTTTCGCCTTCCCATAAAAAACTGGTTGTTTGATTAGAATTAGTTTTAATCGTTCGTTCTTTTTCCATTCCAATTGCAATATTATGGTCCAATGTAATAATAAAATGGTGGTTGATTAAAAGTTTTTAAACAAATTTTTGGTGTTGTTATGTTTTATAAATTCCTGAATTGAGTTAATTGACGGGGGTTCAAGAAATTCATCATGAATATAAAGCGAGGCACAAAGATTTGCAAAAAATAGTCGTTCGTAGTTTCCCAGACCTGCCAGATAGCCAAGAACATTAGCGGCATCCCAACAGTCGCCAGCTCCTGTTGTTGTTTGTATTTTACGGTCATCATTTATAGAAGATACAAATTCAACAGTTATACCGTTAGACCAAGCTGAACCGATCCGGGTGTGAAGATCGATTTTTATTTTGATGTGTTTTGAAAGTACAGATAATGAATTTTTTATATCATCATCTGTATATCTGGATTGTAAAATTAAATTTTTATTTAATATGCTCATAATACTGTTGAATTCATTTTCATTTAAACTTAGAACATCTATTCTTTTGTAAATATTATTTAATAGTTGGAGGAATTCGTCTTTTCGTGTTTCTATATCAGCAGGGTCTAAATAATGGAAAATATGATTTGATTTTTGAAATATTTCTGTGACCAATTCCGTTCCTTTTAAATTACTAGCCCAATTAACAATCATTATACATGAAGAATTTTGTATGGTTGTAAGATCTTTTTTGGATTTTAAAAGTTCTGGCCCGAAATTTGCAATATCACCGATATCGCTAAACATTACATTAACAAATGAGTGGTCGGAAACATTATTTTTTTTATTGTAAAATTCCAGTGAGGTCGTACAACCATGTTGTCCATTTTTAAGAAACAAATTTACAGTTTTTCTGTATTGGTGGAAAGTAGATTTAAGGATGGATGACCCTATATTATTGGTAATGGTAAAAAGATTGACTTTAGCTCCAAGTTTAGCTAAACAATATGCTACATTTACAGCATTTCCTCCTTTAACATCTATAGTGTTTATGTTTCGGATACTCCCTCCACCTGTGTCGGATTTTTCCTTTAATAGGTCAATCAAAGAATCTGTAGATGATAATCTAATTATTCTGTCAATAAAAAAATCATGCATTACTGTTATTGGTTTCATGGTCAGACAGTAATTTTGGATTTTGTCCAGTATCGGACTTTGAAATGACAATACATTTAAGAAAAAAATTGATTTTATAAGTTATTCTGAAAAATATCACTTTATAGAAAGATAAAAGACGCCGGCGGTAAAAAACTAATGAAAAATATTAATTCCAGAACATAGAGACTACACCGAGTCCGGCTATACACAGTCCCCCATAAGCCAGAAAAGATATGCCAGAAATTCCACTTCCTATTGCAAGACCAATTCCACCAAGGACCATCAAAAACTCACCCAGACGTCGTCCAAATTTCATATTTAATAATTCAAAATTTTTATGATGGATAATAAAAGTATTGTTTTAATTTCTGACCAGACAGAATAGAAAAAATATCTTTAAAAAATTAGAGATGGATTAAACCACCTTGAGAACCAGTATGTGGTGATTGTCCTGCATATTTTCTTCTGAAATGACCAGATGGTCTTTTTGAAAGTAATTCTATAAACCATGCTTCATGCTCTACTTCTTCCTGCATGATCCGTTGTGCTATATCATATGTTCTTGGGTCTTTTCCTGCAGTCATATCACAAACTTCTCCCCATGAGCGAATTGCGCATTGTTCTGCTTCCAACAAAACTTTAATTATAGAGGTCAGGTCTTCCCAGTTTTCTGGTAAAAATGCATCAGGACATCCTGCTTGATTTGCAAAATCTCTTATATCACGTGGTAATCGTCCACCAAGTTCGTACAATCTTGGAGTCATTGCTTCAAAATGGTTTCTATCTTCTATTCTTGCATCTTCAACTATTTCTTTGATCCCTTCTCCATCTAGACCTGTACAGTGCATTCTGAGAATTGTATAGTAGTAATATGTAGTAAATTCAGCTCCAACACCTTTCAAAATTAATTCTTTTAATCTTTCAACATCAATGCCGTTTTTTTTCAATACTTCTATTGCAACGATATTTGGTACTTTTTCATTTGTCATAAAGATAGTTCTTTATAACACGATATAAAAGTCTTTTAAA
>QCWD01000096.1 GCA_013114725.1 Nitrososphaeraceae archaeon
AATTTTAGACATTTATTTTACTTTATTATGTCAGTAAACTTTATTGAGAATATAAAATGATGGTTTGTATGAAAAGTATCTTTTTCCAACTCTTTTGTTAAATTATTTCTTTATACCTTCTATGACACCAATTATACCCGAATGGGGATAATGTGTTTTAACATGTTTCCATCCTGACTGTTCAAAAATTGATGAAAACTCCTCAATGGTTCTTTCTCTTCCGGAAAGAGCACACATCATGTGTATATCAAATAATTTTGAAAAGTGAGGCGTCTCCGGATTTGTTACTATGTGTTCAATAATGAATATTTTTGCATCGTTGGAAGAAGATGTATGGATATTTGAAAGAATTTTTATACATTCTTCATCATTCCAATCATGCAGTATCATTTTCAAGGTATATGCGTCGGCATACGGAACTTGTTTAAACATGTCTCCAACTTCGTAATTACATCTGTCTTCAAGTCCCATTTTACTTGCCCACAACAATTCTTTGTTACTGATAACCGATTCTAATTCCAGCAAAGTTCCTTTCATGTGGAAATATTTGGAGAGCAAATTGCAAAGTAAAAATCCATGGCCTCCACCAATATCACAGATATGGGATATCTTTGAAAAATCATAACTAGCCAATGCCTCAAGTATCATATTTGTGTGTAATTTTGAATAACTAGTCATAGCTTCATTGAAAATCTGTGAATATTCTGTGTTTTTATATACATATTCAAATAAATTACACCCATATTCTTTAAAAAAAGCGTTTTGTTTACCATCTCTTATCATTGTTGGCAGGTGTTTCCAAATCTGATAATGTTCAGGCCCTTCCTCTAACAATAATATACCTTGTAAAGTTTGTATATGGTCTTTTTTCAACAATTTACCTTGGGATGATATAGAGAATTTATGTCCTGACTCTTCCAACACAAAACCTAATGAACCAAGAGCTCTAAGTAGGCGATATAATAATGATTCATCTAAAACGAGTTTTTTTGCGATCTCTGATACTTCTTTTGAATCTGATGTTAAACAATCTATTATTCCCAATTTAACGCCTGCATACAGTATTTGACTTTTCCATCTTCCAAATATTATATCAAATGTTTTCTCAAAGTCAGACATGCCGCAATATTTACACTGTTCTAAACATCCGTAATCTGACTATTAAATCTATAAAGATCCGACTTTATGGCTGTTATTTGTGATAGATTTATGATGATTTTGTTAAATTAATTTACTTGAAATTACGATATTTATAAAAAACTAATCCTACTAATGGTTTAATGAAATCCAAAAAAAACTAGTGGTTTAATAACTCATTTGTTTATTTATGTTTTTAATATAAATAAATATAATACACTGACTGTTTTTTCTGTTGTAAAAATAAAATTAGATAATAATGATATTTTTTATTTTTTTATAATTTATCGAATTATTATAATACTAATATGACCATACAAAGTAACTTGTTATAATATTAAAGTAACATTTTGAATATCATCGAGGAGCATAAAATATTATCATTGCTCCTAAAACTGCAATACACGAACCAATTATTTCATATCTGTCTGGTTTTTTCTTATCAATAAACATTCCCCAAATGATGGACATGATGATAAAAATTCCTCCATATGCTGCATATACTCTACCAAATTCTGCAGGCTGAAATGTCTGTAATATCCCATACGCAAACAAAATCACTCCGCCTAAAATACCTAAAACAACTTTTTTCTTTTTTCTTAACCAAGACCATATTAAATAACCTCCACCTATTTCAGCTAATGCTGCAATAATAAATACTATAAACGACACAAAGATAAAGGTGATTACTGTTTGCTCCAAATTTCTCCTCCTTTCCTTGGAACATAATAAATTATTAAAACACCGATTAATGATATACCTGCTCCTACAATATCATACGTGTCTGGAGTACTACCCTGAAAAAGCCAACCCCACAGTAACGCCATAACTATGAATATCCCTCCATATGCCGCATAAATTCGATGAAAAGTTGAAGGTTGGAGCGTTGGAACAATTCCATACAAAAAAAGAATAAACCCTCCAAGTGCTCCAATAATCCAGCTCATTTCCTCTCGAAGCCAAACCCAGACAAGATACCCGCCGCCTATTTCGCATAGTCCAGCGAGAAAAAATAAGAATAATGTTATTAAAATTTTATTATATTTGCTCACAAGATTGTAGTGTTGCTCAAGTTTTAAAAGATTATCTACCATACTCTATAGAACCATTGGCAAAAAAAATTTGAAAGTATTGTCTATTTTCCTGAAACAAACTTAAAAGTTGGGATTGGGACGGTCTATGTATTTTGAACATATGCTTGTCTATAATCTGGAGAATATTAAAAAAAATATTGGTGGAAAGAGATAACAAAGAGAAAAAAAATTGCAAATCAAACAGACTGTTAATGTATTTTTTAGAACAAGACACCAAATATCATTATCTAGTTATTTATCCGTAAGAGTTGATTATCTTTTTTATATTGTTCTTTTTGACCTTTTCAGAATCCAAATACGGATATATATTTATTTTATATCTATAATGTTAATTGAATAAATTTGAGACCTGCTATCTTTTAATAAAACAAGTTGAGTTAATTTTAATTTAAACTAATTCAGACAGATAAGAAAAATATAACTTCGTTTTTATCTACAACACAGATACTAAATTATGTTCCTCAACAAACGATCGTCAGTATTTTGGACTAAATATTAATATTCGCAGCACATTATTTTTTTCTTTAAATGATGATACACCAAAATTTGAAACCCTAAAATTTTTAATATCGCACTAAAAAAGTGATTTAAATTAAAAGATAAAAATATACATGTTCATATTATTTACAACTACCGTATTATTTGAGTATAATTTATGATCTATTGTCAATTACAGAATATTCATATCTATTCTGTTTTCTTATAGTTTTTTTCTTAAGCGTTATTCCAATTTTAACCCCTCCTACATGGATTGTAGTGGTGTCTGCTTATGCACTTAATCAAGATACAGATCCTGTTTTTTTATCGTTGATTAGTGCAACGGCCGCCATATCTGGTAGGCTTATTTTAATGAAATTCAGTTCGGTGGGAAGAAGAATGTTAAATTCCAAAAGAAAATCGAGTATTGATCGATTAAAAAATTATCTAGAACAAAAAAAATTCGGATATTTTGTTGGAACTATTATCTTTGCAATGCTTCCATTGCCAAGCAATATGTTGTTTGTATCATATGGACTTATGAGAGTAAAAAGCATTCAGGTAATAGCGGGATTTTGGATAGGTCGATTCATAATATATCTTGTAATGATACATCTATCAAAATCGATTTTACAATCCATAACTCTTGAATTGGATAATATGTCTACAGTTGTTTGGATAGATATCGCTGGTATTTTGATGACACTATTACTGTTGTTTTTGGATTGGGATAAACTACTTTCAGAACACAAATTGGCTTTTATCAAACCTAATTTTAGATTTAACAAATCCCAATCCTGATTATTTTATGTAAGTCCATGACCAATTACTCTCAATTTTTGTTCATTTAACAAATTTACGAATCTTGGTATACTTTCCATAATTGATTATTCAGATTAAAACAAAAAATCAATAAACCTGTAAATATCAAAATTCATTAAAAAAAGTAGAGTTTCGGTGAAAGGACGTCTATGTTTTTTTAATATTTTAATATACGACATACCGATAAATATGATTGATAGAAAATGTTGATTTTAAAAATAAAAAACAAAAAAATTCTCATATCGGAACTATGTATTTTTCTCTGTCTTGGTTTGTTTTTATTTCAACTCACTACACAAACTAATAAAGTATTTGGACAGGAAGAGACAATCAAAGATGCAATAAGTGATATATCTGTTCACATAACCGAGGCAATTAAATCATATGCTATGGCCATTGGGGAAAAATATTTTGAGGTTGAACATGATACTCTAGATGTCAATACTTCGGCAATTGCACAGGCTACCGGAACAAGTGAAGGTAAACTAATCGATGCATTTTCATATTCTGCAGCACAAAATCATCTAAAAACAGGCGAACTTTTATTTATTGATATTATACCAATGATTAAAAATTCCTATCCGGAGGATATAATTCAGATTCAATCAGGATTATTGATGCTTAAAAATCTATTCAATTACAAATCTTCGTATAATCTGGTAGAAGATGTTGGATTTGGAATGGTCTTAAGTCATCTAGACAATATTTATAAACAACAATAAATCTTTTTATATTTATTTTAGACATTTAAAACTAACTTTTATAAACAAAATAGATAACTAGGAAATATGAGGATGGGATTTATTATTTATTAAATCCTTGAAAACAAATCCCAAAAAATCCTGTGAGTTAATAAATGTATCAGAATAAAGCGAATCATATTTGGATGTTATATTGCTTTTAATGATTGTGTCTAAATCATTTCCATTTAACATCATTTTCTGAACTTGCTGCACTATATCATTTAACATAACTAGATAATCTTTGAGTTTCTCACGGTCTGTTAGCTCGCCATGCCCCGGAATAATTTTTGTGTCGTTATTTGATATTTTTATAATTTTTTCTATACCTGAGATGATGCCCCCTATCGAACCACCGCTTGAATGGTCTATAAAGGGATATCTTCCATTGATGAAAATATCTCCTGTGTGAATGATGTTGTTTTTATTAAAATAAATGATAGAGTCACCATCTGTATGAGAGTGGGGGATATGATGAATATCAATTCGGTCGTCATTAAAATATAAAGTAAAATTTTTCTTGTAGGTAATAATTGGTAACGCGTTTTCTGGATAAGGCAAAAATTCTCTATTTAAAAAATCAACAAACTGTTTATTGGTCATACGTTCACGAACGTTCTCATGCGCCACTACCATCGTTCCATTCTTGTTTAGATTTTCGTTTCCACCCACATGATCATGATGCCAATGAGTATTGATAACAAACTTTATTGGTTTATTATCCGAAATATTATTGATTGAAGAAACAATGTTGTCAATTGTTTGTTTGGATTTTGAATCAATTAATAAAACCCCATCATTGCCAATAGACACTCCTATATTTCCACCTTTGCCTGCAAACATGTACATTTCTTCAGATACTGGAGTGACCACTACGCTATTTTTTCTAATTTGGGCTTCGACTAGAGAAATATTTGTTATGATAGATAAACACAAAATTAAAAAGCAAAATGGAATAGAAAATTTAATCAATTGCATTCTTGAAAAGGCTAAATCTCTGTATATTAAAAAATAATTCATGTCTATTTATAATTTTAAAGTAATAAATATTTAATTTTAAAATAAGTTAGTCTGATTGTGTATTATCCCATAACATCTGTTACACTCTTTTACCTTCATGCAGTAAAAGTAAGGAAAAATGTTACACAGGGTGCAATATAGAAAAGATTCTGTAAAAAAAGGCAGTGGTGTATCAGACGCAAATTAGATGGATGGAAGGTAACTGAAATCTGCATGTCAGTTAACATTTCGCGAACTAGGTTCTAGATAATGGAGCAGGTATCAAAAAGATGAAATCTACAAGACCACATAGGATACACAGAACAGATAGAAAAGTAGAACAAAAGATCGTACAGATAAGAAAACAGTACAGGTACTGTTCTTCCAGGATAAAGGGAATTCTTCAGAATCAGTACAAGATAATGATTGGACACATGATTGTCTATCAAATAATATGCAGATGGTTTAAACAGACCTTTATCAAAACACAGAATCAGACGCAAATACATCAGATTTGAGCGTAAAAATCCAAATGAACTGTGGCAAATTGACCTAAAAGTTGTGAGAAATATGTGGATGGAATCAGTACTTGATTACCATAGCAGATACATCCTGTCATCTGCATTGTTTGAACACGGTACAGCAGATAACATTTTGCAGTTACTAAAAGATACTGACAGATTATGGACGCCAGTTCTATAATAAATATTGTAAATATGATTTTGATGTATTTTGTATCCAAAATGATATTGTATATGTTATGGGAGCAATAGGTAAACCAACAATGTTTGGTAAGATAGAGTGATGGCATCACACATATGATGT
>QCWD01000097.1 GCA_013114725.1 Nitrososphaeraceae archaeon
GGAACCAGAATGATATATTTTTGATATTATCAATGAATAGAAATTGGATAAGGAGACGTTGGCTTGATTTTAGGAATGGCCACAGTATTTATCTTATATTCGCAATGACTTTTGCAAATTTTATTACCATTCAATATGGATTATTGATAGACAGAGTTCCACAATTAAATGCCATTTTTACAAGTATTTGGTTTTTCGCAACCATATTTATTGTATCATATCTTCCACTTGCGATGGTGATTGGCTATTGGCACAGAAAAAGTCAATGGTCTGTTGAACAGGAAGCATTATTTAAGGAAAATAAGGTTGCTGCAATTTTGTGGTTATTTATGATAGATCTTTTGGAAGGAAAAGTATCTGAACAGGATAAAAAGGATATGCGTGATACTTTATTGAACATAACTAAAGGACAAAAAAGATTTTCACCTCCAAAACAAACAGATGATCAAGACAATACTTTATCTCATAAAAAATCATCTAAAACAGACGACACCATTAATTAACGTTGTAATAAATACTGATTGGGAATTTTATTTAAATTTGTATTTTTTATATAATTCTATTTATGTTCTGTAAATTATGAATCAAAAAATTAATTATCGTTATAAAAAATGGTTATCACTATGAAAAAAATAATCTCTATTGTTGGTGCAAGACCGAATATTATTAAAATGGCACCAATTCATAATAAAATAACATCAACTTCCAAATTCGATCATTTTATCATTCATACAGGACAACATTATGATTATAAAATGTCTGAAATTTTTTTTAAAGAATTTAATTTACCAACTCCCAATCATAATCTCAACGTTGGTTCTGGTACTGCTAATCATCAGATTGGACAAATGTTGCAAAAACTAGAAAAAGTATTATTAAATTTAAATCCCGATCTTGTTTTGGTTTACGGAGACACAAATTCTACGGTTGCAGGAGCAATCGCTGCAAATAAATGTAACTATAAAATTGGTCATGTGGAATCTGGGCTTAGAAGTTTTGATAGAACCATGCCCGAAGAAATTAACAGAATATTGACAGATCACTTAAGTGATTTACTTTTTAGTCCAACTAAAACAGCATTAAAAAATCTAAAAAGAGAATCAGTTTCCGGACAAGTATTTAATACCGGTGACCTATCCGTCGAAATTTTGAACGAATCTCTTAAAATTGGTTCATCCGTTTTAAATGAATATCGTTTATCTCCAAAATCATATATACTTATGACAATTCATCGTGCAGAGAATACCAATTCTTTTGATAATTTAAAATCCATTCTAAATATAATCAAGAATTTGGATAGTGCCCATAAAATAATTTTTCCAATTCATCCACGTACTGAAAATCTTTTAAAGAAAAATGGATTGATGAATTCCATTCTGTCATGCAAGAACGTAAAAATTATTCCACCTCTGGGATATTCTGATTTTATTACATTAATAAAGAATGCTTCAAAAGTAATAACTGATTCTGGTGGCATTCAAAAGGAGGCTTATTTGCTCAAAACACCATGTATTACACTCAGAACAAATACCGAATGGATTGAAACACTTGAGGATGAATGGAATGTTCTGACAGGTATTAATTATGAATTAGTCCTCAAAGAGCTGAAAAAACCGAAATCTCCTCTAAAAAGGAAATCAATTTTTGGAAGTGGAACTACATCCATCCAAATTATCAAGTTAATTTCAAACTATTTATTGGATGTAGGTTAAACAATTTCAGAATTTATCTTTATCTACAAAAAGTATCACTATTTTTAGAATTACAGTTAATACCTATTATGATTTTAATTCTGGTTTTATATTAAATCATATTCATTCCAATTTTTATTGAATATCATCCATTTTCCAGTATTAATTTCAGTCCTTCATCAATACCTATGTTTGGTTTCCAACCAAATTGTGTCGATACTTTTGTCGTATCAGCTGCCATATCAATTATATCTACGGGTCTTGTATTTTTTTGATATTTTATCTCTACTTTTTTATTCATTAAAACCGATATCTTTTTTGCTACATCTTCAATTTTTGTACCCACACCATACCCCACATTATAATCATTATAACCTTTTGGGAATTTTTTTAAAATTTTAAAAATCAGTTCAATAAAATCATCAATATACAAAAAATCACGTTTTGTAAACTTTCTACTTAAAACCACCTTTTCTGATTTCCCAATTTTATTTATTATTTGAGGAATTAACGAGCTTGGCCTATTGTTTTTTCCGTACAAATAAAATGGTCTTAAAACAACAACGTTAATTTTATAATCTTGTGAAAATATTTTACAGAGATTTTCTGCGATCAATTTACTTTTATTGTATGGCGAATGAGGTTCTAAACGATGATTTTCATCTACTGGTATATATTCTGGTTTGCCAAAAATATAGGTACTTAGAAAAATAAATTTTTTTATTTTCGATATTCTGGCAAACTCTAGCAAGTTCAATGTACCTATGATATTAGTTAGATATGTTTCATATGGTTTTGCAATTGAATCTATAATCGATGTTTTTGCAGCTAAATGTATAATACCATCTATTTTTTTTTGTGTTTTATATTTAGTTATAAATTGATCATATATTATATTATATTTTTTTTTATTATCTTGCAATTGATCTATTTCATCTAAAACGGTTATTTTGTAAACATCTTTTAACCTGACCACTAGATTGGAACCGACAAATCCTTTGTCACCTGTAATTAAGATATTTTTTTTCCTACTCATTTTATCTGAAGACGATTTTTCAATATTCCCATAATTCTGATTTATAATTTTTATACCAGTCAATTATGATCTCTATTCCATCCTCAAAACTAGTATTTGATTTAAAACCTAAAAGATCCTTAGCCTTTGTTATATTAGCATATAATCTGTGTACCTCTACTGGCCTTGCATCTACATGAACTGGATGTATCATACCATTTTTCGAAGCTTTATCAATAATTATTTCTGCGATCTTATTAATAGATATTTCTGTACCACTTCCAAAATTAATTCCATTTCTTCCTGGGTTTATTTCTGATTTTAGGACACTATCGTATGCATTTACAGCATCACTTACAAACATATAATCTCTTGTTTGTTCGCCATCGCCATAGATTATTGGAGGTTTACCTTGCAAAACTCGATTTAAAAATATTCCTATTACCCCACCATATCCATTATCTTTTTGTTTAGGACCAAACAGATTAAAACATCTTACTATATCTACACCCAAATCATATGTTTCATTATATGAGTAACAAAGCCTATCTGCAGCCACCTTGCTAACTCCATACGGGTGTTTTGCTGATAATGGATGTCTTTCATCCATCGGAGCATATTCTGCAGAACCGTAGACCTCACTTGTTGAAGCATACAATATTTTGTTTATGTCATTAATTCTACTGAATTCTAATATTTTTAATGTTCCATCCACATTTATTTTAAAAGTTTCTGCTGGATTTACTATGGACCTATCAACATGAATTTGTGCTGCCAAGTGAATTATTCCATCAAGGTCGTTTGGTAAGATGTTATATACTTCGTCTCTTCTAATATCATCATGAATAAATTTAAAATTTTTTTTATGAAGTAATGTTCGTATATTGTTTAAATTACCATTCATCAAATTATCAAGGGCGTAAACAACATGTCCTTCATTTACATATTTTTCAGACAAATGGCTACCAAGAAATCCTGCAGCACCTGTTATCAAAATCTTCATAATTCTATTTCTATTAGATCGATTTATCGTTTCATCAGTATAAAGCTTTTCAAACTATATTTTTCTAGTCATCACGCTTTTTTTTGAAAATTTTTATCAATATTGCTATAAAGACAATAAACCTAATTGAAAGAGGAAATTTTGTACTATAGATATTAGTTAATTCAGAAATTATAATTTTAGGATCATTTTGTTTCGAAAATTTATTTTTATTACTCGATTTCCAGTCCAAAACCTTCAAACCATAAACAAGTGCTCGAAATACTATGCTATTATAATTTTTCAAAAGCGAATCTAGTGTATCAGATATCCATATATGTATTAGAATTTTGCAAGAAATTTGGTATATCTTTACACATCTTTTGTTTTTTGATTCTATCATAAGAGTCTAAATCGGTATCTACACTATTTGATTTATTAATTACCGTGTTCTTAAAATATTGAAATCTTTCGTATCAAAAGACAATGCTTGTTTTCTACCGCTAACTTTTTTCTTTTAATTTTAAAAAAAATAGGTACCGACTGACATAGGAACATATTCCTTTCTATTAGTAAACCCATAGTCTATTAATTCTAGAGTTGATACAATAACATATTCATATAATATCTAGGCTAGAAAATGCACCATTTCCTTACTGGATCATTTTTATTATTATTTCTTAAAAAATCTGATCGTTATATAGACTAATTTGTTTTTGTATTTAAAATTCTTGCGATCTTCATTTCTATCAAATCCTCTAATATCTGTTCCCAAATATTCTAAAAAGATAGTTTTTGTGCTTCGCTATTTTATTCTCAACCTAATCATCATTACTGCCGCATCGTGAACATTAATTACATCAGCAGTTTCTCTTTTCTAAAAGATTTTTTATAATATCTTCATCAAAATAGGATTCAACAATATGATCTTTATAATAATCATAAATTCTATATCCATCTGGATATTTTTCATTAATAATTCAAATAACTTTTGAGGTATTCATTGGTTTTGTTGATATTTTGGAAAAAACTAGACGTCTTCAAAGTACGAAATATGTAGTATTTTCAAATATCATTTCCTAGAACGGAATATTAAAAAAATCCTTTAAAATTAAAATCTACTATATTACTTGATGTTATCTGGAAAGTAATTTTTTATTTTAAATTTCCTGAATCAATAATTTTTTGGGTTGCATTTATTAGATTATTAATATCTTTAACGTCATGAACGTAGGATATGGCACCTAATTTTGTAGGTAAAAAGAAAATATTATAATTCGACATCAGATTCATTTCATAGTTTATTAATTTTGATTTGTTTGAGATAGCTACATCAAAAGCATTTTTTATACTATTTACCTTATCATTTAAAAAATGAATTTTAAATAAAGAACCAATTCCAGTGATCTCAGCTTTTATCTTGTTATCTAAAAAAACTTTTGTTAAATCCTTTCTAACTTTATCACCTAATTTATTTATTTTAGGATAAACCATATTTTGATTCTTTTTAAGAAAACTCAAAGTTGCATATCCAGCAATCATAGTTAACGGATTGGCGGAAAATGTACCTCCTCCTATAGAACAGAAATTGCCTTTGTTTTGATTTCCTGTATTGTCTGATAAGCTCATGATCTCTTTATCTCCGCATACTATGCCAATTGGTAATCCACCTCCTGCAATTTTACCCAATGTGAACAGGTCTGGTTCCAAATTATATATTTTCTGTGCTCCATTAATTGATACTCTAAAACCAGTCACTATTTCATCTAAAATAAAAATCGCTCCATTTTTTTTGGCAAATTCTTGTAGTCCTAGTAGGTAGTCATTTTCTGGAGGTATACATCCGGCTCCTCCCAATACTGGTTCGAAATCATTGAATGGTAAAGATTCTATAAATTGTTCATCATCTACCAATCCCATACCTTCATCCAATTCAAATGGATAACTGACACTGTGAAGTAGTGTTGTGTTAAATCCATGCCAACCACCTATCACTTTGGCAATTACTCTTTTTCTTGTTTTAGCTCTGGCAAGCCTGACTGCATACATTGTTGCTTCGGAACCTGTACTTGAAAATCTCATTCTTTCAGCTTTCGGCATTAATTTTTGAATAATTTCTCCAAGCTCAACACTTTGAATATTTGTTGTTCCAAACAACGTTCCATACATTGACTGTTTACTTATCTGTTTAGAAATTATTGGATAAGAATGTCCCAAAATCAAAGCCCAATGCCCCATCCAATAATCTATAAATTTATTTTCGTCTACATCGTACAGAAATTTTCCTTTAGATTTTTTAACAAAAAATGGATATGGTGCAAAATAACGAATGTTATGACTAATACCTCCGGGAAACAGTTTAATAGCTTTACTATAAAAATTCATAGATTTTCTTGTTTTATTTTTGTAAATTTCATTATGTGTGTCTAACTTATCCATAAAGATGGCTTATTAGTCGTAAACTCTAAGTAATTTATAAATTTATGATTGTTATAGCGAATTGTTTTTTACTATATTGCACAGTTCAAAATAGAATAGATAAATAGATTTAAAAAACATGAAAAATAGAGGATAATTTTTATAAAAGAAATCCAAAATATTATAAATATTTGTAAGAAAATAATAATTTACTTAGGATTTTACAAATAATATGTAGTTGATTCAAGATTAATTTGCCAGAAGATTTATATGCTATTTTAGGAAAACGGTGATAGAACGCAGCAATCAAGGCGGCATCAATAATGATGTTGGTCAAAGAGCCATATTGTGATTTATTGATCTCCAGTTGCGCTTATATTATGAGGATTCAATTCGTTTGAATCTGATGTGGTCGTAACTTGCATAAATGAAATGTCCGGCCGTACTCTTTTATTATATTTATTAGGATCGACTCCGGTTGATCCTGCCGGACCCGACTGCTATCAGAGTGGGATTAAGCCATGCGAGTCAACGTAGCAATACGTGGCATACGGCTCAGTAACACGTAGTCAACATACCTAGGAGACGTGGATAACCTCGGGAAACTGAGGATAAACCGCGATAAGTCATATTTTCTGGAATGATTTATGGCTGAAATCTATAAGGCTCTTGGATTGGACTGCGGCCGATCAGGCTGTTGGTGAGGTAATGGCCCACCAAACCTGTAACCGGTACGGGCTCTGAGAGGAGAAGCCCGGAGATGGGCACTGAGAAAAGGGCCCAGGCCCTATGGGGCGCAGCAGGCGCGAAACCTCTGCAATAGGCGAAAGCTTGACAGGGTTACTCTGAGTGGTTTCCGCAAAGGAAATCTTTTGGCACCTCTAAAAATGGTGCAGAATAAGGGGTGGGCAAGTCTGGTGTCAGCCGCCGCGGTAATACCAGCACCCCGAGTGGTCGGGACGATTATTGGGCCTAAAGCATCCGTAGCCGGTTCTGCAAGTCTCCCGTTAAATCCACCTGCTTAACAGATGGGCTGCGGGAGATACTACAGAGCTAGGAGGCGGGAGAGGCAAGCGGTACTCAGTGGGTAGGGGTAAAATCCGTTGATCCATTGAAGACCACCAGTGGCGAAGGCGGCTTGCCAGAACGCGCTCGACGGTGAGGGATGAAAGCTGGGGGAGCAAACCGGATTAGATACCCGGGTAGTCCCAGCTGTAAACGATGCAGACTCGGTGATGAATAGACTTAGTGTTTATTCAGTGCCGCAGGGAAGCCGTTAAGTCTGCCGCCTGGGGAGTACGGTCGCAAGACTGAAACTTAAAGGAATTGGCGGGGGAGCACCACAAGGGGTGAAGCCTGCGGTTCAATTGGAGTCAACGCCGGAAATCTTACCGAGGGCGAGCTAAAGACATTACCAGACAAGCTGAGAGGAGGTGCATGGCCGTCGCCAGCTCGTGCCGTGAGGTGTCCTGTTAAGTCAGGTAACGAGCGAGATCCCTGCTTCTAGTTGCTACTTTTGTTCTTCGGAGTGGAAGGGCTAATTAGAAGGACCGCCGTCGCTAAGACGGAGGAAGGAGGGGGCCACGGCAGGTCAGTATGCCCCGAAACCCTCGGGCCACACGCGGGCTGCAATGGTAAGGACAATGAGTTCCGATTCCGAAAGGAGGAGGCAATCTCCAAACCTTACCTCAGTTATGATTGAGGGCTGAAACTCGCCCTCATGAATATGGAATCCCTAGTAACCGCGTGTCACTATCGCGCGGTGAATACGTCCCTGCTCCTTGCACACACCGCCCGTCGCTTCATCGAAGTTGGTTCTTGGCGAGGTGGTGC
>QCWD01000006.1 GCA_013114725.1 Nitrososphaeraceae archaeon
AATTCCACCTACAACCATATAATATAATTCCAAGATGATTATAGCATCTCCATAGAAAATCAACCATATTTTAGAGCGATGTCTTCAAAAATATCCGCAACATCTTGACATTTATCAAGTGAAGATTCTAGATTCTGATAAATTTCTTTAAGTTTTAAGATTTCGATGGCATCTTTTGATTCAAATAGTTCTGCGATTGCTTTTCGATATATTGCATCGGCATCATGTTCATATTTTTTAATATTTTTACAATGAACCAGTAATTCATGATAATTTTTTAAAGAGCGAAGTCGTGATAAGAGAAGATGTATTTCTTTTGACGACAAAAGCAGTACTTTAGCTAGATCTAGCATATCATCTCGTGGTTTTTTGATTTTGAATAATAGAAATCTGTCTGCAGTTCCGTCTACATAATCTAATACCTGATCAATGGTACTAGCCAGACCAGATAGATCTTCTCGGTCTATTGGAGTTACAAATGTTTGAGATAATGTATTAAATAAGTTGTGAGTAATCTCATCCCCTTTATGTTCCAAATTCTTAATTTTAGATTTCTTCTCATCCAATGATGTGTCATATTCTGCCAATAGTTCTACAAACAAATTGGATGCATCTACCAAATTTTTTCCAAGATTCTCGAGATGATCTAATATTACATTATCATTTGCCCTGAGCCAGAATAACCATTTATTAGTCATTTAAAATACCTGCCATTTTTTATTAGATTCGTTAATAATAAAGACAATAGTTATAGATAGTAATTTATTAATAGTCATAGATCTACCAATAATGATTATAAAATATGATATTAATATATAATTCGGCAGTTTATAAAAGGATAAACTTGATTTTTGAAAATTATCGATAGATTTCCCTGTATAATAAAAGAATAATTTAGCAGTAGTATGAATATAAAACTTAGGTATAGTCTAAAACAGCATGAAACAATATGATAAAATTGTCAGGATGATTTTATTTATTTTTCTTAATTAAAATTTGGAGTAAAAAAAGTATTGAAGATAAAATGTTTATTTTTCTATGTAATTTTATCATGTTTATTGAACCTGTTTCTTTTAACAAATGAAGATATAGTTATTTTCCAAACAAAATAGGTCAGAAATATTATTGTATTGAAATAAAGTTGCCATAGAAGGGAAAATGAATTAGAATATGACCAATTAGAAATAACATATTATCTATTACATTAGATCCTCAATAACAAGTAGATATATTTTTATTATAATAAAATCAAATATAACATAAATATTATAAATATTTGTCAAATAATTTTGATTCATGTAAAATGCAATATATCCTTATTATATAGTATAAAATTAATAAAATAATATGAATAGAAAATTTTTCGAAACAATTCTTTATAAAATATAGAAAATAAGGATAAATAATATATGAATTAAAGAGAATTAGTACAATAATAATGGTATACCGAGATTATAATATATCCATAGTTGTTACTATTTTTATAAGTTTAGGACTATCGATTATAAACATCAATACCATTAATTCTATTTTGATTTTTGGACAAAATAATGTTTTATCCGATGTTGTATGTGAAAAACCGGGAATAAAATCAATTTCTGCAAGTGGAGCATTAAAATCTCATCCACCAAAGAATGTGATAGATGGAAATCAGAATACAAGATGGTCGGTATCAGGTATTGATTCTTGGGTCCAAGTAGATTTTGGTGAAAAAAGAAATATTTGTGAAATAGATATCAGTTGGTATAAAGGAGACCAAAGAAGTTACTCCTTTGTAGTTGAAGTTTCAAACGATGGTAAAAATTTCAAAGAAATTCAAAGTACTCGAAGTAGTGGAACTACAAATGATTTTGAAAACTACGAGTTAAAGGATAGTGAAATACGTTATTTAAAAATAATTGTTACTAAAAATACTGAAAATAATTGGGCAAGTATTAATGATATTGCTTTTAATATGAATAAAGAACCCGATCAAAATCTTTCTGACCCAAAAACAGAACCAGAGTCACCGTTTATACCCACAAAGGGATATGGGGATAATATTGCTGTTGCGGCGGATTGGTCATGTGGAACCCCAGCGAAAAAAACTGTTAAAAATGTTATCGCAATGGAACCAAGTCTTTTAGTTGTTCCAGGAGACATGAGCTATGACAATACAGGAGACTGTTGGCTGGATATTATTTCTCCAATCAATGACCTCGTTAGGATAACCTTGGGAAATCATGATGTTGATGAAGGTAATCCAGAATCATTAGCCAAACAATATATAGACCATTTTAAACTTCCAAACACATATTATTCATTTGATTACAAAAATATTCATTTTCTAATGTTAAATTCTGAAACAGATTTTGACGTTGGCAGTAAACAATATAATTTCGTTTTAAATGATTTAAAACAAATTGAAATTGATCCAAATATTGAATGGATTATTACAGTATTTCATCATCCCATATATACAACAGCCACAAAACATTCACCAAATGAAAAGTTTAGAGATATTTATCATCCCATATTTGACCAGTATGATGTAGACTTTGTAATACAGGGTCATGTTCATAATTATCAAAGAACCTATCCGATTGTATTTAATGGACACAATCCTGATACTCCAATAGTAACAGATCAACACAAGAATACATATGTAGACCCGACAGGACAGATATATTTGATAACTGGAACCGCAGGAAGACAGAATCATGAATTAATAGGTCAAGCAAATTATAATGCAGACCAGTACAAGGGTTTTGGATTCTTGAATCTAATGTTAAGTAATGACGGAAAAACAATAAAGGGAGTTTTCTATTCCAATAACAATGGAGAAATAATTGATGAATTTGTAGTACAGAAAACAGGTGCAATAAAACCAATCAATCCTGACCGAAATTATCAAGATGATAAAAATGACCAAGATAATTTGCAGTCCAATCCACTTGATTCACTCTTTTCAGATATTCTAAATTCAACACCAAGATACAAATAGATTACATGATGATGGTTTTGACTGAAAACAAGAATAATACCTTAGAATAAAAAGTATACACTATCTTTTTATTTTATATATTTATTTCATGTTTTGTTACAAAACTAGCAATATTAATTTTATTATATGTAAAAGGATAATTTTTTTTCATATCAATATCGATTAAATAATCATATTAAAGGCAAATTAATAGAATAAATATAGTGTAATCCAACAAAAAGTATTCCTCGCAAAACCATATACGGAAAATGTCCAAAATGTAAGATAAAGAGTCAACTTGAGGTTCTTTCAAGCAATCCAGGAAGAGAGAAATTCAAGTGTAATATGTGTTTTAAAAATTTTGGAATGGATGAATTATGAACACATAAAATTAAATTAATAAAACACGGATTTTTTAAAATACATTAAATGTATGTAGATTTTTTCTCCCGTAATACATTAATTGGAAAAGTAGTAAATGAATTTTTACAGATTGGGTTATGATAAATCTGGACTGATCCATAAATAGAATATTTGATATTCTAAAGATAAAACTGCCAATAGATTTTGTCATTAAATGCTCCGTTAACGAACTTAATTTTGAAAAGAAATAAAAAATATCTTTAATTTTATTATATTACTTTTAAAAATAAAAAAATGGAATATGATTGTTCAATCTTTTGTATAATTCTATGGAGGTGATTGTCCTATATTTATCGCTACAGTTGCTGAAGCTGCACAAGCAGCTGTGCCACCTTTTATACCATCACAATCCTGTTCCTGCTCTATTTCTGCATCTACGTCAACATTTGGTTCCTCATTCGCATATGCATAATACGCAGTAGTACTGAGAACAATGATTGACAGCACTGCAGTAAGTACTATAGCATTTACGGTCAAGTATTTTGTATTCATACTAAAAATTATTCGGAAAAAAAATATATATGTATTATTCAAGAAATTTCCGAATATATTTCTGAATATTTTTGTTATGTTTTATTCTGGATTAATATTTTACCTATAAATTTACCAAGAATAACATACTTTTATAATTATACTTAAAATAATTATTAAAAAAGAGAATGAAAAGTTTTATGTGTTGATATAATGTAACTAAATATTTATGTCTATTTTTATCAAGTTTTCTCGATATATCTCAAGTATCATAATCTTTACTGATGGCAATATATTTAACATGATAGTTAATATAATGTAGTATTAGAACAAGGTATTATTTCAAGTCTACATACAGTAACGAAAGTTTCATGCAAAAACGAATTAATTAAAATATTACCAAGAGGATAAAAAATAAAAGACAGAAATACTAGCAATCAAACATGTTTGGTCTTTAATCACAGTTAGAACATAAAAAATTACGATTTAGCAGAGATATAAAATTGGATCTCATTTTTTGTAAACATTTACAACGATATGAGAGAATAAATGTGAACGGGTTGTGATGCAAAACTTTCATTAAATAATAAATTACTGGAGAATATTGTCAATTGGATGACCACATGAATTTACCATTTTCCAAACCATTCTGTTTAACTTTCCATATTTCATAATCCTTTCCAATTCGGTCTCCTGCCTTGTTTAGAATTATTTTTCCAGTAAGACCATCATAGATAGCAGTCGTATTTAGAATTACTTTTTTAATCTCATCTATATCAGTAATATTTGAGTCCATCATCTTTTTAGAACTCAATGCTGCCACCCAAAAAGTATCATAAGCTATCAAAGGATATGTTAGAGAACCAGAACCATGAAGTTTTTTTTCTATTTCATGTTCTATAAATTTGGCAACATCACTGCCAGAATGAACAGAATATAAAGGATTAGAAAAATTTGTCAAAAAGGCAAATTTAGCAGAATCATAATTTTTTGTTATACCGATATTTTGTGCTGAAGAGTCACTCCCATACCATCTTATATCGTCCAAAATCTTGTGTTCATTGGCCTGAATCAAAATTGGAATAACTTCATCATATCCAATAAGATATACTGCAGTAGAATTTGTTGAAATTTTACTCGTCACATCTTCAACAATGGAATTTAACTTTTTGAGATCTTGATTCCACATTATAAAATTGATTCTGTGTAGGCTTGAAGAAAAAGTTCCTACATATGGTGTGTATTTTATTCCTTCGTGGACATGGCCTCCCAATTTTTCAAAATTTTCTCTCAGTGCTTGTTCTAATGCATTTCCATATGAATCGCCTCTCCACATTGGAACAACCGTTCTAATACCATCATTCCACATCTTTTTGGCAATAAACTCAGCTTGGTTGTCATCGTCAGGAACAAATCGGAAAAGATTATCATCAGGTATAGATAGTTCAGGAGACGTACTAGAATAACTTATCATGATGATATTGTTTTTTTCAGCATAATCTTTAACGGACAAAACTGCAGTGCTTGTCGCAGGACCAACTATTATCCTTACACCTTCATTTTTCAATAAATCCATAACTTTAACCGTTTCTTTTGGATCAGTTCTAGAATTTTCGATAATTAAATTGACATTGTATCGCGAATTATGTGACTTTAAATATTCATTTACATCTTTTTCTGCCTTCTCTAAAGCAATTTTAGTTGGTTCTCCAATTGATGAAAATGCACCAGTAAGTGGCACTATCGCACCTACTTTAATTAAATTAGATGTATTCTCAATATTTCGAACTGATGTGATTATTTGTCCGACATGACTGTCACCGATAGATAAGGTATTATAAAAAAAATTGCTTTGATAATAAAAATAACCCCATAATAAACTAAAAGAAATAATTGGAATAGTAATTAACATAATTTTCTTTTTTTGATCTAACATCTTAATACGGGATGAAATAATTTGAAACTTTGAACCTTTTTGATCCCTATAGAGAATTTTTATATACCAAAAAAGACCACCAGCTATAACTATATAATGACCGGATAATAGCAACACAGAAATCCATAATTGCTCTATATGCTGAGTCAATGCAATAATTGCAAACCAACTATCTCCCAATATTATTACCAAAAAGCTAACCAGTTCACATATCCATGCAACAGAATGATCCCTTTCATTTCTCATACTTGCAAGAATTATAATAGTCAAGACGGCTAGAATTGAATTTAATAGAGGGTAAACAACAGTGATTACAAACATTGCCTGTCCTCGCGGAGTTGAAACTACAGAAAGATCTAAGGTGATACTTAACATATAGCCGAGAAAACCAAGTCCAGCCAAACTTGTTAGTAAGATAAATTTCTTTGTGGTCTTCTTATGCAAATTTTTGTAAACTATTAAAAGACGTATGACAAGAGAAACATAACCTGATAGTAATAAAATATCTGCCAATGAAGGTACTGGTGTTACAATATGAAGAACGATTTCATAATATGCCCAGGTTATATTAGCTAAAAACCATAAAACAAGCCCTCCGGTTAAAAGAATATCTTCTTTTGCTATGCCTTTGTTTTTCCTATAGTTGTAATAAACTACCAAGAACGATATAAATGCAGCAGCTACAGAATTCACAATAAGCAATAGATTTGAAAAAAGAAATTTCTTTTCCTGTTCTGAAAATAAAATTACAAGATCTCCCAAGATAATTAAAAAAATGATTGTAATGTAAAGGTGTAATGGCCTCAAGATCTCGACTTTTTAATAATTACATTTATCGAAATATAAAAAGATTGAATTTTAAGAAAAACGTTAAATTAGATGATAATATTGCATTTTTATTAAAAAACTAGATATAAATTTACGTTATTTATTACCATAAAAACAATTTATCTTGAAATTAATAATTTTTTATTTTACTTATCCAAGATTAAAATAGGATATTGAAGTTTTCTCAGAACAATAATGACATCGTATAGTGATTTGTAAACTATTATATGATTTCTGTCGGAGATGAACTAGACAGTTTTTCGACGTTTATTGTAATCTTGAATTGATCAATTTCAGACCAGTGTGGACTATATGAAAGAATCTTTAAAAGATTTTAAACTAATTGGTAGTAATTTTAATTATGAATCAATCTCTATAAAATCAATCTCATAAAATGGTCTTGTAATATAATAAATAAGGATTACTGAAAATATTCATGAAGATGCAGAATAACCATTCTAAAATAATCATCAATTTTGCAGGAGATGAAGAGGCATTGAAAACATTTGCAAATTATATAAAAGATAAACAGATTTTTGAAAATGATGCAAACGTCATAATAGAAAGTGATGATGTTGTTTTTCAAATTCCAAAAACTACCAATTATTATAATAAAAAAAAAGAAATAAAAATTTTATTAAAAAACTTTCTAAAGGAATTTTATAAATTTAAGGATATACTTGAATTCCAAAATATCTTTGTAGTGGGTATCACCAAACATTTAACTGAAATTTCCGATATTGTTCAGTGCGAAATTTGTGGTTTTTCAGTCAATACCGAAGAGGAACTATTAATTCATAGGAGGATGCATGGAATGATATGAGAGTATAGTAGCGTTAATTAAAATAACAGACTCTTGTACGTATATAGTTTTTAAATATTTTTGATATCCAAATAAAAACAGAATATTTAACTGCATTGCTAAAATGGGCTCTGTTAATTTAAAGAAAAATCTATAACTGTGAATGCGTTATTTATGATATATGTCTTCTACATTTGTACGGAATAGAACATCCGCAATAGTAGTAATGTATTCAATGTGTTTGTATTTTTTAGGCTTGAGTTTACACAACTCCAGTGAAGCATTATCTATATTTTGAGATTGAAAGAAAAGAAATTACATGTATATCTCAAAATAGATACAGTGTTTGGTTTATTAGCTAAAAATTCTATAAACGTAAACAAATATCTGCATTTATCATCGACGATTTTTTATAAAAAACAGATGGGATGGAAACATTACTGTCTGTGGATTGCTACTGAATCAGTACACCATTCTATTCTTGGAATCTTTTAGATAAAGTTCTGGGCATAGAAATATGTTAGTTGAAGGAAATTTTATTGAATCTCTAATTGGTAAATAGGGCCGCCGTCCAGTATATTCAGATGGTGGTGTATGGTATCCAGAACCTTGCGATGCTCTTGGATTGAGGCATTATCTGCATTCCCCTATGAAAACCATTAGATAAGATATCGAACGAGTAAATTATTGAGAAAGATTCAAGGATAGGATAAAAGGTTTTAATGCTTATTATCCATGTACTGGTAAACGAAATTTGGATATAAAACATAAGCATAATGGGATATCATTTTATGTATTGATGTATAATGATATCAAAAATCAGAGATTCAAAATAGAATTAGGAATTGAAAATATTATCTTAAATTAACTGAACCATTAAAACAATAAATTTGATTTAAAAAATGTGTAATAATTTAAGGTAATTAGGTTTTATTCCTTTTATTTGATTTGTATTTTTTAGAATAAATGGTTGTTTCAGAAGTTGTAAATGGCTTGTCTCTGTTAAATGGCTTGTCTCTGTTAAATGGCTTGTCTCTGTTAAATGGCTTGTCTCTGTTAAATGGCTTGTCTCTGTTAAATGGCTTGTCTCTGTTAAATGGCTTGTCTCTGTTAAATGGCTTGTCTCTGTTAAATGGCTTGTCTAAAACAGGTTTTTCTTCATTTGGTGATGACTCCATCTCAATGGATGGTGGAGAATGTAAAACATCACCACTTGTCCAATAATGTCCGAGACTACAGAAATACAAGATAGTTTCATTATGTAATACCTTAAAAGATGATACAAAATCCAAGGATAGCTGGTCTTTGCAAAACTTACAGCTTCCTATAAATTCTCCTTTATTGATTGAGGACATGGTTTTTAGATGATTATTCAATACTAAAAACCTTGTTAATCGTTAATCCAGTAAATGTAATATAAGATAATTTTTAATTTGAAACAAAATAGATATTACGAAGAAATGGTGAAGTATAGAAAAAGACCTATTTTTTGAATATTAAAATGTGATGTAGTCATTCAGATTTAATTAATATTGTAATGTACCTATAATACATTATTATATTCACTAAATTAATCAATGTTTTATTCATTTTTATAAAATTTAATTTTATGGATTAGGAATATTATGCATATCGATGAAAAAAATCCTGATAGAAATATTGACCAAAATTAGATGTATACATTATCCTTTATTAATTGCTGTAAATCCTTTATTAATACCTCATACGGTTTTTCGCTACTAAACAAGATCAATGTATGATCTCCGGTTTTATTATCAGGCCAATATTTGTCTTCACAATAGCTACATTCACCATAACTAAAATCAAAGGTATCTATGATTTTAAAGCCATTTTCATTAAACTTTGTTATATAGTATTGAAGAGAGTCTCCCGGATGGATGCCTCCAGAATTATCTGTACTGTCACTTACAGTAAAAGTTGGTGAAAAAAATCCTCCCATGATTACTGATTTTTTATTATTTATTTGAGAATCCAGAGTGGTGATACTGGAATCGTTTTCCAAGACAGTTATAGTTCCTTTCATAAAGTTATAGATTTTATCGTCAATAGAATATTTTCCCGGGTCAAGTAAAACAGGTTGTGAAAAATCCCCGTATTCCATTTTTGAGGTAGAAAATACTGTTTCTTTTTCGCTGTTCTTGATGAGTATAGTATGAGGATGTGGAGTGTCCCAAGGAGCATCAGCATTGATGAAAGAGATTGTCGTTCCTTCAGTTATTACGAGATTTTTTGGAAGAAAATATGAATTGTGATCGGAAAGAAGTTTATGTTTTTCATCTGGAGATTCGTGTGCTTCATTTGGTATCAAAATTACATAATTAGTGACACTGCTAGGTACAACAAGTAACTCGTTATTGTAAACATCACTTGCATTTATGTTAAGATATAATTCTGAATTTTGTCCAATTCCAAAAGAATCCGTATTATTCCAGAAAATCAAAAAAAAAGTAGCAACAATTGATGTACATGATAAAAAATAAATAGAATATTTCATTATTATAATATTATTTTTTGGATTCCGATAGATAAATGTTATTATCTATGGAAGCAGGCTGGTCCATAAGTGATATCATAATGCTAGAAATATTCATTTAGATTCATTATTTTATATAATGTCTAGGTAACCATGTGATAAAGTGTAATATCAAGGACATTAATTTGTTTTTTGATAATTTATATTATTCAATCAATATATTATATTATGGGTAGATGGGACGACAAAGATTCTGCTAACTACAAATATACAAGTTCTAGAATAAAAAAAATAAGATACATAATTTTTGCGGGATTTGTGATTGTAGGAATAGTGATATTAGTTACATTTATGACTCGTAGTGGTGTTACGGTGGATATACAAGAAAGTGGTTCGGCAAATTCTATTAGTACTATTAGTATAAAGATAAATAACAATACTCCCCAGAAATTAGAAAATGTGATGATTCAATTTGATGATAATGGTTCAAAGATAAACTATGGTAGTATAAATCCATTCACATCGGTGCCAGTTACACCAGAAAAACAAGATTTTGACTTTAAAAAAATTACAGTATCAGCTAATGATGGTTCTCTGACAATAATAAAAAACAGATAAAATTTATAATCCATTTTTTTAATAATATTTTTTTGTTTATGAAATCATATTGGTCTTTTTTTTAACGACATCATCTTAAGATTTTCCATAGTTATTTATATTTGAAATATTTAAATACTTTTTACCAACAAATAAAAACTAAAAACATTAATATAATTAATCATTTCTATTTAGACACAGAAATACTATTTTTTGTCAATAGGTATTAATTCTTGAATTTGTCATGTAAATTTAATAAAAATAGATACATAAAAATTTTTAACTATAAAATAACTGGTTTTTTTGTCTGAATATAGGATTTGTATATTAGAAATATAAGATTTAATTATATATTGTAGGTTTTGACATTATGAGTTTGGTAACAACATATTCGAAATAAAAAAATTACTCAGTGATAGGAGATATTATTTAATAGTTGCCTTCTTACTGAGTGATTTGGTTATCCTTTGCAATGCGTCAGTAGAATCAAAGCGCTCAAGACTTACCTCGATTAATGAAAAATTCTGGATATCATCATTGCATTTTTCTAGAGCGGTAACAAATTGTCCTACAGTTTTTACAAAGTAACTTTTTCCATTATTTAACATTTGTGTAATTCGATGATATTTCCATGGATATAGATCGTTGAATTTTCCATCCAAGATCGTTCTTTCGGTTCTGTATCCATCATTGTTTAGTAGAACAATTATTGGATTGAGCTTGAATTTTGCTATTGTTGAAATCTCCACCCCTGTCATTTGAAATGCGCCGTCACCTACCAGAACAATAGGCCTTAACCGTTCATTAGCAAATTGTGCCCCTATTGCAGCAGGAATTGCAAAACCCATAGAAAGATAATATGCAGGACATAAAAACTCTGTTCCTTTTTTTATTAAAAGATCAAGACCTCCAAACAATGAATCACCCACATCTGAAATTATAATGTGTTTGGAAGTAAGATAGTTATCCAAAATCTGAAAAATCAAATTTGCGGTTATCTTCTGATTGTCATTTTTTTTATGGTTAGATAGATAAGTTTCTTGTTTTAAAGATGCAAATGATTTAATATAATTTTTTTTATTTTTGAGTAAATTTGAATCAAGCAAAGACAATAAGAAATCTCTGAGCGAAATGTCTTCATAGTTATGGTAGCGTATTGATAAATCGGAGCTTGTGGCATTGATAGTTTTTCCTTGTTCTACAGGTGTTGGAGAATTACCAAAATCGATATCAGTCATAAAAGTTCCAAACATAATTACACAATCACTAGATTCAACAAGATCTCTGACGTTATTGAAACCCATCGCGCCTTCATATACTCCAAGATATAATGGATGATTTTCTCGAATTACTGATTTGCTTAAGGGTGTAGACACAAATGGAATTCCAGTTTTATCTAATAATTTTAATAAAATATTCTGTAAACCAAATCTTTGAATTTCAACTCCTGCAACAATTACAGGTTTGATAGATGAATTAATCATAGAAATGGATTCCTCTGTAGCTTCTTTCAGTGCATTATGATTTGTTTTGAGATCAGGAATAATACATTCTCTTGGGCTTGTAATTACCTTATACACCATATCTCTGGGTAATTCTATATAAACAGGCATGCTATATCTAACAGCTGCTGAAAGAACTCTTTCAATTTCAGAAGATATCATTTCTATATCATTTAATATGGTAGAAGCAATAGTTACTTCTCTAAAAAGATTATATTGAGTATCATAGTCACGAATTTTATGGTGCAAGAGAGAGGATTTTTTTCGCTCATGAATTCCTGGAGAACCACTTATGATTACAACTGGAGATTTTTCTGCATAGGCCTGTGCGGTAGAATTGAGTAATTTTAATCCCCCAACACAATAGGTTACACATACTGCTCCAAGTCCATTTATTCTTGCATACGCATCAGCTGCAAAACCAGCGCCTTGTTCATCACATGTGTTAACTATTTTTATTTTACTTTTAACAAGTTGGTCGTAAAAACCAAGTACATAATCACCAGGAATTCCAAATACATGTCTTACTTTTAGACTATACAATTGATTAATTAAGTATTCACCAACAGTTGTAGTTAATTCCATATTTTTTTTTATCATTGCCAAGTTAAATATATTATAGAATCAATAAAAGTAAAAAAAATATGATAAAAATTTAGTAAATATTTGATATAAAAAAGTATGGAATGAAGTATGGTATGTACTAGTGCATGTCAATCTACACGTAAACTTTGTATCATTTTTTCGCAGTGTTCATCAGTCCAAGTACCCACACCAACGAGCTTGTCTTTCCATTTCGCATCTATTTGTTCAATACATTTTTGAGTCAAGGCATTAAAATATGTCTCAGTAACTGCAGCATTATTTGCTTTATTCACGTTTTTAGTTACATCTGTAAAGTTAACCACGTTAATAGCCATTTTTGCATTGGATTTTAAATCTTCCAAATATTCTTTCTGTAATTGAATATCTTTTAGTGAACCCAGTCTGCCATGACCTGGTACGTATACATCAAAATCATACCCCATAGCAAGATCATAAGATTTGATCAGGGCCGGAACTTCAGGGGTTGAAGCAAGATGCTTCCATGGAACATTTCCTGGAATTATTTGGTCTACGACCATCAAAACTTTTTGTTCAGGAAGGTAAATGAAAATATTCCCTCTTTGATGATATTGACCCGGATAAAATAACTTTATTGTTTTATTTCCTATATCAAGAGTAGTCTCATTAACGAATGTCATTGTAGGAATTGGTCTATCTGGATCATTTGCATTGGTTAGCAAGTCTTTTGTATTCTCCTGAGCAATTATATTCACTCCTAATGGGAACAAATGAGTAGATCCTATATGATCTTTATGTGCGTGACTATATATTAGATATTTGATTGTCTCATTAGTGGATTCTGAAATCGCATCAAATATTTTATTGCCTATTCCCGGGGGAGAATCTATTACCACCACGCCTTGGCCAGTGGTTAGAAACATGCTATTATAGCCATTTGCGGATACCACATATACTCCATCCTTTATTTCGTTGATGTTATAATCAGTTCGATTAAGAGCATCGACATTGTCCAAATTATCAAAACTTATTATAAAAACAAACCCCAAAACAAATGCAAAAAAAGATTCGTTAGTGAAATTTTTTTCGCTAAATTTCATAGTTTTAAGTGTAATATCAAGTTAATAAATATTATTAATTAAAAAATTAATATAGTTACAGAACTCACCTGCCATCTAATTTTTAAAACTTCACTAGATTCTGTACAAATTTGTTTAAATAAATAGGAATTACAAAATATAATCATGTTGTAAACTATTTTTAGATCTTTTTTAAATAGGATTTGTTATAATATCAAACCTGAATAACATTAAACTGTATTTATTAATAATTTGTTTTGGAACAGTATCTTGATTAATAACTTGGACTATTTCGAATGTGATTTTTTGCTTTAGCAGAACAAGGTCAATTAATTGTAATCTCACGCGAATCTTCTAGAAATTTTACTATTTTTGAAGATGCTGCGTTCATTGGAAATTTTAGCACTTCGTATATTATTAGTGGAGATTTATCAAATATAGTAAATGAAAAAGAGATTATTATAAAATTGATAGTAGATGATTTCGACAAATCTCCTTCAACTGGATATATTAGAATTAATCAACAGCCAAATGTGATTGATTCTGGTAACTTGAATCATGAGATAGCAAATCCATTTGCTTAAATAAACACCGTAAATGAGAAAATTAAATCATTAATTGAGGGGACATTAAAAACATATACGAATTTGAATATTAGCAGTTCAATTGAAATTGAATGTAATTTTAGCGATGTTTTGATTATTTCAAATGTAATATCTATAAATAGTAACATGATATTTTCTTATGTGTAAAATGCAAACTAAACAATTATTCAATTCAACTTTTATTTTCTACTAGTAGCTCTTTAGAATATATATAATACTGATTTAAAGTCATAGATGAATACATGTAGGTCATCGTTATGAGACAAAAAATTTTTTTAGCTGTTGTATTAATAACTTTTTTTTCAATTCTTGTATTCATCTTACCGATTATTTTTGAGAAAGACCTAGAACCAAATTTATTAATTTCAGCATTAGTGATGATTTCGATCTTTATCTTGTTGTCACTTGAACTTGGTCACAGAACCTCTATAGTTTTATTTGCCACACTATTTCTTATGATATCAAGTATAGTTTTAGAATTAATAACTCCACGTGAATCTTTGCATTTTATCATCGAGGCAATTGATTTTAACACAATAGGACTTTTGTTAGGAATGATGATAATTGTGTCGATTTTAGGTGAAACTGGTATTTTTAATTGGATTGGTGTGAAAGCAACTCGATGGAGTAAAGGAAATTTATGGACACTGATGTTGATATTATGTATATTTACTGCCATAACTTCAATGTTTGTAGATAATGTTACTATTATTTTGCTTATGATACCAGTAACCATTTCCGTATTCAAGGCACTTAACATCTCGCCTATTCCATTCATAGTTGGACAGACTTTATCATCCAATATTGGAGGAGGAGCAACTTTAATAGGAGATCCACCTAACATATTAATTGGAACAGCTGCAAATATTGATTTTAATTCATTTATAATCCATATGGGTCCTTCAATATTTGTTTCATTTTTGGTGGGATTATTTTTGATAAGAATAATGTTCATGAAAGATTTGATGAAGAATATTTCGGGTATCTCATTAAAATTAAAGACAATAAATGACGAAGATTTGATAAAAGACCAATCCTTGTTAAAGAAAAGTATTTTGGTACTGTTATCAGTAGTTATATTATTTGTATTACAAGGGATGATAGGTATAGAAGTTTCGGTAATAGCAATGGGTGGTGCTGCGGTTCTGTTAATAATAACCAGAGTACATGTTGAAAAAATTTTGCAGGAAGTAGATTGGGCTACATTACTTTTTTTTGCTGGTTTATTTGTGATCGTTGGAATAATGGAAGAATCTGGTCTGATTACTTTGTTAGCAAATTTTGTGTTAAATACAACTAATGGTGATCCGTTTCTTACATTTTATTTAATTATTTGGTTATCTGCTATATCGAGTGGCTTTATAGACAATATTCCATTTACTGCTACAATGATTCCGATAGTTGAATCAATAAACGCCGATCAAAATTTTAATCAATATAGTTCTGATATGCAATATAGTCCGTTATGGTGGGCTCTTGCATTTGGAGCGGATTTAGGCGGAAATGCCACATTAATTGGATCAAGTGCGGGTGTAGTTGCAGCTGGAATGGCTATAAGATATGGTTACAAAATAAGCTTTTTCAGATGGTTTAAAATTGGTTTTCCATTTACGATTATTACTGTTTTTGTTGGTTCATTAGTATTGACATTATCATTTTTATTGAAATTATAGTCTGGTGATTTATTAAATAATTATTTAATACATCATCAAAAAATGACAGTTTTCATAGCAAGTTAAATAGATCCTGTTAAATAAATCCAATTTTTTGTATCAATCAATTTATCTCTCTAGTAAACTTTTTTTTGTGATTTTATCTATTTGGTTACAAAAACATATTTTTGTCTGTAGATGTAATCATTTTCTTCTAATCCTATCTAAAGCGAATTTTATATAAAAAAAAGACAATATTGAATATAATAAAACATAATAGTTTTACCTAATCATTATAACAATCACGTGGCTATCGGAATAAAGTGTACTTGGTCAATCTGGATATCCATTGATCCGCTTTAATGTTTCTCTACAACGCATTTTTTACATAAAATTTGAAAATCATAAATGTTTTCATTTGAACTATCAATATAACATACCAACTTACCACAATTATTACAATGAATCTCCATCCATCCGATGTATTTACCTGATATAATGGCATTGTAAAATTCCGGTTTATCGCATCCACATTTTTGGTCTTCCTCTTTTAAATTACAGATGGGATTATGAACAGAAATATGATGTCCGCAGTTTTTACATATAATATTTAAATCTTCACCTTTTTCAAAATCAGCATCGGATGATATAACTAGACACCGCCGTTCAAACCATTGATTATTTTTCTCATGTTATCTACTATGAGTTCATAGTATTTCAATTGTTCTCGAGAATTCTAATTGGTTGCTGATAGATTATATTCAAGCGATCAATATTTTTGAAATTAGATATTGATTAATTGGTATGTAAGGTTAATTGGAGTTAAAACGATGGATAAAATAGTAAAATGTATGGATAGATTTAATCAAAGAATAATGATCTAGTGACAAACCATAATGATAAAGATGTATTTTTGTATTTTTATCGTTAATCTAACACTAAAAAAAATAACTAGATTGTTTTAAATAGTTTGGAATGTTTGTTAAATCGATGGTTTTTGATATCAATTACGATAGAATTAAGCATCTAGTTGAAGTTGAAGAAGATATCCTTGCGGTTTTTACAATAGATAGTTCATGGAAAAGTGATAACTTGACAATTGCAAAAGATGTGACTGCAATAGATTCCCATTTTATCAATAACATTACAAATATATTGAAAAATAATTTTAATATTCAAAAAAATATTTATGATGATATAATTGGTTATTTAAAATGGAAAATTCTGGAATTTTCTGAAATAAGAATTATGATGATATATGAAAATGATAGAACCATTATTGTATTAATTAAAAAAGATACAGACCTTGGAAAGACCGCTGACACTATAATTGGGTACTATTATGATAATGAAGAGACTCCAAAAAGTCTGTTTTAAAAATATTAAAAGTATTACAAAGTATTAAATTTACCACAAATATCAATATCTTAAGATAATGAAATGGCAGTGGGTAATGAATCTTCTATATTTATCCACATTATAATATCATTATCACTCTTATTATTTACTTCAAAAATATTTGCAGAGATATTTCATAGAATTAAACTCCCGATTGTTTTGGGCGAACTTGTTGCTGGAATAATAATAGGACCGTACGCTATTGGTGGTTTACCATTGTTTAACGGAGAACCTCTTGTAATTTTGGATTCAACAATAAAACATATTGGAGAGATATCTGCAATAGTTATTTTATTTATTGCAGGATTAGAGATTACGCCAAGAGAATTCCTGAGAGGCGGAACGAGTTCTTTTGTCATAGGCGCTTCTGGAGTAATTGTTCCATTTTTTATAGGATATATCGTTTTTTCTTTATATGGACTGGGTGCTTTTGAGACCTTGTTAATTGCAACTGCCTTGACTGCTACAAGCATTGCAATATCAATTCAGGTCCTATCAGAACTTGGTAAAATACAATCTAAAGAGGCCAGAATAATTTTAGGAGCTGCAATAATCGATGACATATTAGCTATAGCGGTATTATCCGTAGTAATTACAATGGTTCAGACTGGAAATACCAGTCCAGAGATACTTGATATTGTATTTTTGATTCTAAAAATACTTGGTTTATTTGCAGCACTGATAATCGTTGCTGTGTTGATTGTTCCAAGAATATTACATAGAGAACGAATTTGGAAATCTCAGGGGAGTATTGAAGGCATTACGACTGCAATATTTTTTGGTAGTGCAGGAATAGCTGCTTGGCTTGGTCTTTCTCCAATAGTAGGAGCATTTGCAATAGGTATGGCAGTAGCAAGTACAAGATTAATCAAACAGGTCGAAGAATATGCCAAAAAACTGCAGATTATTTTTGCACCTTTATTTTTCGCTATAATTGGTGCGCAAGTAGACCTGAGAGGGATCAACCTTGACGTGCTTTTGATTTCTGCAATCATGGTATCCATAGCTATAGCGACAAAATTGTTTGGTTGTGGATTACCTTCTGTTATATTTTTAAGAGATAAAACGAAATCCATGAGAGTTGGGATAGGCATGATTTCCAGAGGTGAAGTTGGTCTAATTGTGGCGGGAATTGGAGTGTCATCGGGGGTCTTGTCAGGAGATGTATATACCTCCATAATAATAATGGTGGCTGTGACAACCATAATCACACCGATCTGGTTGAAAAAGGCATATCAAAAGGAAATCGAGGTGTAAGATAATTTTTATTTTGATTTTTATATCGAGTAAAATTATGTAGTTGGATTTAATTTACCAGTTGGAACTTCATCAGATCGTATTGAGAGAACCCGTCAAAAATATCATTCATCATATTTTATTATCACAATATTTTCAGAAATTTTAATGTCAATTGGTTTTTTAATATATTCATGAAAAATAGATTCTATAATTATTTTTTGAAAAAAAGACCAGTTTTGGCCCAGATCATGTTTTATAATGTATGTATGGTTTGTCACGTTCTCTACTGTATGTTTGATATCTACAGCAGAATTTTTCATTCTAGTTTTATAAACAGAAAAAAAGGTATTTGCGTCTATCTTCTTTGTGATGAAAAGAATGATATCACGAACACTTTTTTTTCCGCTTCCCATTGCTATGTTATGGATCTGTTCTTTTGTCATGTTATTGAAGAGTTCTCTCAGAATGGATTTGGCCACAGGAATCATTTCTATTGAAGTCTCGTAGATATCCCATTCGAAATAGCGTTTTAAAATTAAATTTACAAAGTTATTAATACTTAAATCCTGATGTTCAGATTCTTTTTTTAATTTTTCTATAGTTTCTTCATCTAACCGAAAAGTTATTACTCTTGTTTTTTTTGCCTTTGACATCGTATAACTAGAGATAAGTTTGTATTTTAATTAATGTTTAAAAAGTTAAAGGATTTTAAATAAATAAATATCAATTAAATTTTTTCATTGTAAATTGGGCTGTGTTAACTTAATAAAAATAGACCTTTAATTTCAATTTACCAGATATGGTCTATGTTCAATTTTAAGAGAATTTTAAATTTCTTTCATGAATCTTGCTTAAATTAACAGAGCCGTAAATTGCTAATTATATTTGATTTCGGTTAAAATAATTGCTATAAAACAATTTTGTTTTTATTTTTATTTTAATTTATTTGATTTTAATATAAACTGCTATACTACATTGTCTGTTCAGACAATCCCCATTTTTTCCTAATTTTTTCTTCGATCTTGAAAAATACCAATTTGTCAAAAATCATTCCAATAGTGAAGATAACAATCATGGTTGCTATAATTTGATCCATTAATAAAAACTCTCTCCCGACAGATAAAATGTGTCCTAAACCAACTAAAGTAGTAATTAACATTTCTGCACCTATTAATGCATGCCATGCAAATGACCATGCCTGTTTTAATCCAACGATAATAGATGGAGTCGCTGCAGGTATCATAACATAAGCTACAAGATTAAGTCCTTTTGCACCCATATTTTTGGCTGCCCGCAAGTATAATGGAGAGATATTTCTCATTCCACTGTATGTTGAGATCATTACTGAGAATACAGAACTCATTACCACTACAAATAATATTGCAGAATCATTAATGCCGATGAATAAAATTGCAAATGGTATCCATGCAATGCTGGGAAATGATTGTAGTCCAACTGCAAATGAATTTAACGTCTTGCCAAAAATTGGAAATTTTACCATAAGCAAACCGACGCTAATTCCTATAGTTATAGAAATCAAAAATCCTAAAAACAATCTCCATAGTGAGACAAGGATATTTGAAGGTAAAGAACCGTCCTCAATCTGGTTTTTAAATGATTCAAGCACCTGATATGGAGCAGGAAATGATACCTTTGGCCATATCTCCAAATTGAAAAAAAGCTCCCATATTGCGAGAAAAGCGGCTAAGAAAATAATAATGCTAAATAGATCTTTTTGCCTTGCTACCAGATTTTTAATAGACATTCTAGCTGCTCTCCAAATTATACAAATTATAAACACTATAAAGACTATACATACAGGCCAAAGTTTTGGTTATACACATCCCATGGTCATTGTTTTTGTATTTTGTATGAACGTAATAGCAATAACCGTAAATATAACTTTTGATAAATAGTAAAACAGATTTATCTTTTTAGAAATACCGTATCTTTGATATCTAAATCAGATGACAGATGGTATAAAATATCGTATTCATTCCTATTTATACAAATTAAAGATAAAATTTTGAAAATTCCTATATCTCTAATTTACATGACATATTTTTTGATTTAGGACTTTTGCCAATTTTTATTTTAGTCTGTGATGAAATATATACGATAAAATAATAAACCTTTTTTGTTTAATCTCCTACCCATATAAAATCATAGAAATAATATATCCGATAAAAGTAAAAACTTTATGAATAGATTTTTAAAAAAAAATAATGGAAAAATTGTTTTTGTTTTATTGTTTTTGGTATCTGGAGTGATATTCTTTCAACACAATTCAAATTTTTCGACTGAAGTTTATGGACAGGATAAGAGAAATGTGAATATTGGATATTTTCCAAACATAAATCATGCACAGGCAGTAATTGGATTTGGAGATGGGTCGTTTCAGAAAAACTTGGGAGAAAATGTCAATGTAAAAACATATGTGTTTAATGCAGGGCCTTCAGCTTTAGAAGCGTTATTTGCAAAACAGGTGGATATGGCATATGTAGGCCCGAGTCCAGCAATTAATGGATATGTGGTTTCAAAAGGTGAAGGATTGAAAATAGTAGCAGGTGCAGCAAGTGGAGGGGTGGTTTTTGTAGTGAGAAATGATTCAAATATTAACGGAATCGCAGATTTTGATGGTAAAAAATTTTCTAGCCCACAGCTTGGAAATACTCAGGATGTATCTTTAAAAACATATCTGCTAAATAATGGTTACAAAACAAAAGATAAGGGAGGAACTGTAGTGGTTTTGCCCCTCAAGAATGCAGATATTTTTATCCTTATGCAAAAAGGAAATTTAGATGGAGCGTGGGTTGCCGAGCCATGGGGAGAAAAACTGATTAGTGAAACAAAATCCAAACTTTTCTTAGATGAACGAGATTTATGGCCAGGTGGCAAATTTACTTCAGCTCTTATAATTGTCAGATCAGATTTTCTCCAAAATAATCAAGATATTGTAAAAAAAGTTTTGGAAACCCATGTGAATCTGACTAACTGGATAAATCAGAACAAGGAACAAGCATACATAAAATTCAATGATGCACTACATAAACTAACAGGACAGACCCTACCGGAAAACCAATTGATAAAGTCGTTTGAAAGATTGGAATTAACCTACTTACCGTTACAAGAAACATTATACAGGATGGCAGAAGATGCGTTTAATCTTGGATTTTTCAAGACCAAACCGGATCTCTCGCAAATTTTTGACCTCACAATTTTAGATCAGGTCCTTGAAGAAAATCAATTATCAAATACAGTAACATAATGTAAAAATTTTTTTTACATTTACCTAAATTAATTGATTGGTATTAGTCCTACATCAATAAATAATTTTTTTAACGTTCAGTTTGGTTGGATCTAATTTTAATCCAGATGTCTTATTTTTTACCTGCATGAAGGTAACAATTCAAAAACATTCGTAGTATTAACTGAATCTGGATTGGTGGTAAGATAAACTGTTTTTGAATTTGGATTTTTTTTTACAAATACCTTAACCTGCAAACCAAGTGGAGTGGTCGTGTAAAATTCAGCAGTACCGTTCATGATTGAGTCAATAATATTTTGTACTAGAACATAATTCCCGTTATTTAATCTGACGTGAGTAATATTTCGTGATTTATCTCTAGTTACACAGGTAATTAGGTGTTCGGACATTACTATTATAAATGAAAAGGTTCATTATTTTTAAATGTAGTGCTTTAGATGAATTTTGTTTTCCACGTTTCTTCTATTTGGTCGCATGATGCTATTATCCTTTTATTCTTTAAATCAGAATCAATGCATTGTTCACAACTCCAAAGTATCATAGGATTGAGAAGATGTAAAATATGATCTTCGATAGAAAATGAGCATTTATCTAATTTTTTTCCACATGTATCACAAAAAAAATTGCCTTCACGGTACATCATTCCTATTTGATTCAAATTCATATTATCAATTGGCCTGTTACTTGAATTGAATTTATCTTTAATTTGAGTATACCATGAGATTTGAGTTATTGGTTTTGAGAATAATGTAGAATTTACCATTCACATATGAGTTGTTTTTAATAATAAAACTAATAATGTCTATTTTTTTTGTCTCCAAACAGCTAATTATATTATATCATATTAATACAGTTTTTTACAGAAATTTACCCGCAATAATTTGATATACATTTTAAGTACCGTATTCTATGTGAATAGATGTTGGTTTTTATTAACAGATCTTATTGCGAGTGGTATTTATTATGATTATCCAGATAAAAGTTATTTCAGTAGTTCTACAATTTTGGGTAAAATGATAGAACCAGAATATCGGAATGAAAAATCTGCGTAAGGAGTAAACCATGTATCTTGTGGATTTATTTCAATAAGAAAACTGTTATTCTTGTATGCGATATTTGGAAGGGTATTCACTGGTCCTACTTCCAGAGATGTTCCTATGATTACCATGACATCACATGATGATACTAGATTAATTGCTGTGTCCCAATTATCCATGTCTAGAGTTTCTTCAAATAAAATCACATCAGGTTTAAGAATCGATCCGCAATCTCTACATAATGGAGGGATTTCAGCATTAATGTCAAGTACTTCTTTACGAAGGCAATTAATGCATTTTACATTAAAAATATTTCCATGAAGTTCAATGATATTCTTGGTACCAGCCTTTGAGTGCAATCCGTCAATATTTTGGGTCAAAAGCCAGCTCTTTTTTAATAGTTCGATTTCAGATATTGCAAAGTGAGCTTTGTTTGGCTCCTTCGTGCTTATGGATTTTTGTCTATCATGAAAAAACTCCCAAACTAATTTTGGATTAGTAATAAAAGATGAATATGATGCAAGTTTTGCAGGGTCATATGTCTTCCAAAGACCATCATGGTCTCGAAATGTTGGAATCCCACTTTCCTTTGAAATTCCTGCGCCTGTGAGAAAAACCAGACTGGTTGAATTATCGATTTTTTTAGAAACTGTTTTCATTATTTCATCTGTTATCAACTAACAAGGAAATGTATTACTTTTTATAAATAATTTCCTCCTTTCATATCATAAAATAAGATTAATCAAATGTTGGTTCAATTATAGATGATTTTGTTGAAAAACATTCAAATGGTATATATGCTGACTTTCAACACAGACCTTAAAATTAATTTATTGTTAGTAAATTTGGTTGTGGTGTGTGACTATATTGTGTATAATTAATAGCAAAGGACATCGTGAATTTAACTGTATAGAAGTTAATTTTAACAAAGTGTTATCTAAAGAAATTGTAACAGATATGCAGTATGTATATAAAAATATAAAAATGATACGACTGGTTTGAGTAGATACAACTGGGTACAACTGCAACAATTGATAACCATTAAGTATTTGTAAGAGTAGGCGACCATATTTAAGTTACAAAAATAAATCTATTTAAATTTAGTATTCATATAAATCTATAATAACATAATAAAGTTACTTTTGATATATATCAATATTCTTATTGAATTTTGATGCCGATGATCTATCAGGTTTTATTTGAATTGGCTGTTTTAATATTATATTGACTAATAAAATTCTTTAAAATTATTTTACATTCAATATATATGTGGTAGTATAATTCCATCCAACAGGTCCTGCAAATTCATCTGCAATTTCGTTCTTATAATCAGTATTATTATTAATAATCTTTACATCTCCTTTAAACTCAAGATGATGCTGTCCATTTGGTAATGGTTTTAAAAAGATCCAATTTCCGTCAGAGACAGCTTGAGTAATCTGTGGAGGTAGATTCAATATATTATTTTCTGGTAATGTAAAATTGAATAGGTCTGATTGAATACGATAATATGTCAAGTTTTCTATCAGGATGCCGTTAAGTGTTGCATATTGAGGGATAACTGTATCTTGAATAATTTTGGCACAATTTCTAAGTTCTTCTTCCGTTTTCATTGTTGGATGTTCTGCAAATGAACATTCAGAATTGAGTATAGGAAGAAGTATTCCAACTCCACTAGGAATGTCGCAGTGGCGTATTACCGAGTGTTGAAATGTACCCGGAAAGAACCATACTGGTTCGTTTTGTTCTTCTTTACAATATTTTCCCGTATCATCAAAGGCAGGATGGACGTCTTTTTGAATCGAATATGCCCATTGCCACCATTTTGAGGTCCATTCAGCGTATGTAACATTGAATGGACTTGAATCAAGTTTATAGACATACTGGTTTACATCGAAATTTTTATTTTTATGGTCTGATTTTATGAGGCTAGGAATATTTTCATCCAAAGTTTCACCTAAAGATATTGGCATTTTTAAATTTAGTACAAATACTGGAATTAAAAACAAGAATTGGAAAAATATAAGTTTGTTTTTCAATATTGGGGATTAGTTATAGTCTATTTATAACTTTATTCAAATTGCGAGAATAGTACTACACTGCTATTAATGAAGTCCCGTCATATTTGATTTGGTGGGTTAACTTTTTTAATATCAAATTATGTTAACATAGATAAATTTTTTAAACGACTAAAATACATCTATTAATCTATGAATTGATATCAAAGTGTTTTGATCGTATTCTAAAATTTTTCATAAGTTTAATAATTCTTATAATATATTATAATATAATTAGTAGATAAGAATTATAGTTTTCATAAAAAATTTTGTTCTGTATCTACGGTATAGAATAGAATAGATTGTAAATATTGAAATTAAATATTTTTGGAACCCTTAAATTGGTAATATGATAATTATTTCCATTGCCATATCATTCCTGTCTTCTTTCCATCTGGCCAGTTTTTATATTCGTACAGACCAATTAAATTATCCAGAAATGAAAGTTTACCGTTTGATTCGGTCTGAAAAATTTGAATTCCTCTAAATATTTCCACTCCGTTTTCATCAATCATTCCCAAGTCCTGACCTATATAAGTTGCAATTTCACCGTCAACAGTAGTAAAAATTCCATTTCCATTACTGGTGGTTACATTACCTTCTCTTTGAAAGGTTGTTAAAAATGTCGATTTATCGGTAACATTTCCAACGCCCTTCAACATTCCAGAGGCAGTGTAGGAATCTTGAGTCCTAATGTTTTTGTCAACATCAAGGACTATAGAATTACTTGTTATACGTTCTGTTTCCTTGTAGATGGGTTCACCAAATAATTCAGTTAGATTAGTGTTGATTTGCAAATATTTGTCATAAGTACTTTCCAGCCCGTGGACAAATGATATTGTCAAGAGATTCATAAAAAATGTAGTCAATAGTATATAGAAAACGTATTTCATATTCGATATTTTATATATGAAATGAACCGTTTTATATGAGTAATTATCTATTTTTTTATTTTACTGATCTTCTTTTTTCAAATAAATGTCCAGAGACAGATTAGGTTATTGCAATTAAGTTAAAATATGTTGCAGATGGAGATATCTAATGTAAGAACTCATTTATGTATGAGTATATTTTTAATATCCATATATCATGATATTTATAGAAAATAAACATTAAAGCATTATTGAAACTATGATGTTACTTTAAAATGTCATATGTTCTTTCGTTATTTTAGTTTTATATAATTGTAAATATCTCCTTTTCTTGTTGATTAATGAATGTAATGTCAATTAACAAAATAAGCTAAAGATGATAGATGCTTGGGGTAATGTGAAAATTAGTAATTTAGGTGTCGATAATTTTATCACTCTATTACAAAAAATTAGCGGTTGACGAATAAGGTTGTGTATATGGTTTGTTCTATCATCTTTGAAAGATAAGACGCATCTTTAGACAACACAATAAACTGTACGCTAATTTTAGATTCATGGTATTCACAATATAATCTAAAAATTCCAGGATTTTCTGCTGTTAAAGTATTATTTCCATTCTGGCTAGACAAGTCCAGATTTACTTTATAATATGCATTCATCCTAAAAGAATGTCTATCTGCTCACGAAGCTTCTTGGTTGTATATATTAAATGTAACTAGGTCTTCTTTAACCTAGAAAGAGGTGTGAGAATATATCTTGTGGACATTCAGTTACGTTGGATTGAGGTAATTTAGTGTTAAATAGGAAAAAACGGTTTCTCCGTAGTGGAGGTTTCTTCTACTTTTTTTGTAAGTCTTATATTTTATTTGGGAAAATTTGGGTATGTAGAATAAGTATTAGAGATAATGACAATATAACCTAGGCAGCAAATAAAAATAATAATTTTGTTACAGATTTATACGTATTTTAAAGCACTTGATAATATATTTAAGATTTTTCTTAAATGATGATAGGTATATAGAAATAGATTACAAATCATCCGGTATTTGTGTATGTACCAATATGTCTAACTAATAATACATAAACAAAAAGTAAAAAATAAAATCCAGAACTTTTGTCGGAATTACAAATCATTAGAGAAAAGAATATGACTGTAGCAAATACAAAATCGGATTTTTTTTTGTACCGATTATCCATCTTTTCTTTTTATAATGATATAGAAATTAGTAAATTTAAATTCAATTATAAATGGAAGATGAAAAAATTCCTGTAAATGACAGAGAATGAGGAGGTTAATTTTTTGGTATTCAAAGTTTTATTACTAACCAACAAGTAATCATTATCAAATCAATATAGAACCTAAATATATCATTTTTAATAGCTTTATAACTCACTGCCCATCTAATCATATTTATGATTTCGAAGGATATGATCCAAGCTATTAATCCATATACAACAAACATAATTGGAGAATATCCAGTTGCAGATAAACAAAAAGTCAGAGAAGTAATTATTAAATCTAGAAAAGCTTTTTGTACGTGGAAAAATAATATTCATAAAAGAAGTGATATATTACATAATATTTCACATTTGTTAAAGAAAAATAGGGACACATTAGCAAAAATCCCAACTATCGAAATGGGTAAACCGATAAAAGAATCAAGGGCAGAGGTAGAAAAATGTGCTGCGGTAATGGAATTCTACGCCCATAATGGAGAAATATATTTGCATGATGAAGCGGTCAACACTGATGCGAATAAAAGCATAATAAAATTTGAGCCGCTTGGTGTTATCGGAAGTATCATGCCTTGGAATTTTCCTTACTGGCAGGCATTAAGATTTGCCGGACCATGTTTGATGGCAGGTAATACAATTGTTCTAAAGCCAGCAAGTAATACTATAGGCTGTGGTATTGAATTACAAAAATTATTTCAGAAAGTGGGATTTGAAGATGTTTTTCAGACTATAATAGGAAATTATAAGGTTGCAGAACATCTAATTGATTCAGATGTCGATGGTGTAACATTTACCGGAAGTGTAGAAGCAGGTGCAAAGGTTGCTAAACGGTCTAGTGCCCAATTGAAAAAATGTGTATTGGAGTTGGGAGGAAGCGATCCATTTATAGTTTGCAAGGATGCCGATTTGGAGAAGGCTTCATTAGGAGCAGTTAAAGGAAGGTTCATAAATTGTGGTCAAAGTTGTATTGCTTCAAAACGGTTTTTTATTGTAAAAGAAATAGCTGATGAATTTATTGAAAAATTTGTACACAAAACAGAAAAACTAAGAATAGGAGACCCCATGTCTAATGAAACAGATATTGGTCCGTTGGTAAACAAAAAAAGTCTGGATAACGTAGAAAATCTTGTTAAAGATGCAGTAAATCATGGTGGAGAAATCATTACAGGAGGAGAAAAAATGGAAACAAACGGTTATTTTTACAAACCCACAATATTAAAGAACATTTCATCAAATTCTAGGATAGCCAAAGAAGAACTATTTGGCCCCATTGCTCCAATAACGATAGTTGATGATGATGATGAGGCGATAAAACTCGCAAATGACTCTGAATTCGGATTAGGAGCAAGCATATGGACAAATGATTTAGAAAAAGCAGAAAGATTTGCAAATCAAAGCCAGTCTGGCATGGTAACTGTGAATAATGTCGTTATTTCAGATCCAAGAATACCGTTTGGTGGGATTAAAAAAAGTGGTTTTGGAAGAGAGTTATCCAAATACGGTATGCTAGAATTTGTAAACATTAAATCTGTTAGGTTTTACGATCACCTTATTAAAAATCATTATGTAGAGTAATATCTATGAGTCAGAAAACCATGGAAAATGTTTTAATCTTACAAGGTGGAGGTTCATTAGGAGCTTTTGGTTGTGGTGTTTACAAAACGCAGGAACCTCAATAGGCGGAATAAATGCGGCAATAATTGCTGGAAGTAAAGGAGAAACACCGGAGAAAACATTGGAAGAGTTTTGGTTAGAGATAGGAGAAAATTCGATAAACTTAGGCAATTATTTTTCGACGTTTCAGTCATTCATGAATCACTACCCCATATCACAGTTTTTAAATTTAAGAGAAAATTGTTCAAATTTGAAATCATTATTATCATTTTATAGTTCGTCTTTTTATGGAAATAATGCGATGTTTTTACCTAGATGGAGATCGGATTTGATAAACGATTCATTAGAATCTATTAATCCGACAAAGTGGACATATATGTACGACAATTCACCATTAGAAAAAACCTTAGAAAAATACATCGATTATAATAAGCTGAGTCCTTCAGGAAAACCAAATGGACGTCTAATAATTACTGCAGTAAATGTATTAACAGCTGAACCATTAACATTTGATAGTTATAAACAAAAAATCACTTCCAAGCATATACTTGCTACTTCTGGTTACCCTTTCTATTTTTTGCCTTGGACAGAAATAGAAAAAGGGGTTTATGCTTGGGATGGAGGTCTTTTAAGCAATACTCCTTTGAGAGAGGTAATAGATGCATCACCGGTTAAAGATAAACAGGTATTTCTAGTTGAGAATTATCCAAAAAATATCGAAAAGTTGCCCGAAAATATACCAGATGTTTTACATAGAGCAAGAGATATTGTATTCAGTGATAAAACAGTTCATAACATAAAGATGGCAAAAGTAATTACCAGGTACCTAGAATTTATACACGAATTATATGATATAATAGATAAAAATGTAGATAAAGAAAAGATAGATAAAGAAAAATTGAGGAGAATAAACTCAAAGTACAGTAAGTTTTGTTGCCAACATGGTGCCGAAATTAAAAAAATATTTTATATAACTAGAAATGAAGATTATCCTCACGTCTATGAAAATGCAGATTTTTCATTAGAAACAATTAAAGAATCGATCAGAGATGGAGAAACAAAAACAAATGAGATCCTCCACAAGGTAAGGTATAAATGAATTATTGTGGCGGTGTTATTCTTTTAATTGTATCGATTTACAAATTAAAAAGATGTACGTCAAATTTGTAAGCTTTCCGATATAGTTTCGATGTTTATATTAACTTGAAAATAACTCTTTTATCTCAATTTATATAATGTATTCAACATCTTTACAGAGGTTTTGTTTTCAATTATGAATTTACTTAAATTATTAGAATCAAAATATTCTATAATATCCTGTATGTAATTAAATCCACAATATAATATTTATTTTATGATTTGGCTCAATTTACCGAAAGATACATAGCTGTGGCAGCTCTGTTAAATTAAGGATAATAAAGTCTTTTTTTTTTACTTCTGTACTGTAATTTGTTTCGCACCTAATTTTCATATATTTTTCAATTTCTTCCATCTTGTAAAATAAACATAGTCATTATGTTAAATATTTGGGTCTACAGCAAAATAGAGAAGATATCTATATTTGGTAATTTGTTCCTGTCAAAATTTTATGTGATATAATGGCTTTTCATAAGCATGCAACCAAGCATAATTAAATCGATAATGGATACTATGAATTAAATTAGATTACTTGGGATTTCATTTTTCAATTTAATTATTTAGGGATAATAAAATAAAGCCTCTATTGTTAGTTGACATGTCTAAGTTAGATATCTTTACATAACTTCTAAAAGTTATTAGATCATTTTATTTTGCTTTAATAATATATATTATAATAATGAAATTAACAAAAATTATTGAAACCAGCATATATTCACACAATCTTCATGAATTAAAAAATTTTTATATTAATGTATTGGGTTTGGAATTAGTTTCTGAAGAAAAAGAGCGACATGTATTCTTAAAGGTCGGAAAAAACATGCTTTTGATTTTTAACCCAGATAATACACTAAATAATACAAGTATTTTTCCATCGCATGGAGTATTTAGTCCTCCCTCAATAATTCATTTTGCCTTTGAAATAAAAAGAGAAGACTATGAGGAATGGAAATGTATTTTGGAAGAAAATGATATTAAAATAGAAAAGGAACTTAACATTGGAAATAACAGATCAATATATTTTCGTGACCCTGTTGGCAATTTAGTTGAGCTGATAACAAATAACGCCTGGCCAGTAGATGATTGATTATCTTTTATTCTAATTTTGTTAATGTATATTTTTTGTTTTTCGAAGAATAGAAGGATACGAAATTGTATCTTTTATTTGAGTAATAAAATTTGAAAAGATCTATGTCTACAGGATATTTGATCCGGTATTAAAATAATTTATAATAATTTACACATAATAAAATTTAGAGTTTACTAAATTTTATTTTATTTTATTTATTTCCAATGTTGGGTATTATCCAAGAAAATCTGACCGAATTGTCCTCCTATACGTGATTCAGTTTCATAAGAGACTTCGCCTTTTTCAAGTAATTCACTTATTTTAAAAAAGTAAAATTCCAGTTCTGGAGGACTGATAACAAGCGCATGTCCGCCTTTATCACCTACAACAAATCGATGTGGAGTCTCTTTGGGTACAAATATGAGATCACCGGGCCTACCTGCTATTGATTTTCCGTTTAGTATAAAATTATAATAACCTTCAACTATGTAAAATGTTTCCGGACCTTTTGGATGCATATGCAAAGCTGGGCCTAAATTGGGTGGATGAATTATATCCAAAATAGTGAATCTATTATCTGTCTCTGAAGAAAGAACTTTGATTGTAAATTTTGCACCATGAAAATTAAAAGACTTATCTTTCATAATAATATCGTATATTTTGATGATATATCTATTTATTCCAATTCCAAAAATTTCGGAATTGGTAAATACATGGTTTTACTTTTCAAAAGTTGAAAGCAGGTATGCTTTAATTCAAAAAATTTGTCTTCTCGGCATAGTGTACATTTATAAAAATTCAAACAATGACGGTAATATTTTTTTACTAAAACGAAATCAAAGAAGAATCAATATTTCTACTCTCATAAATGTCGATTCCAAGCATGGTCTTTTTAAATGGTTCAAGTGCTGTCCATAGATAGTAATTTTTCCAGCTGCTTTGTTAACAGTTATGTAATTATCATGATATGAAATATTGTAAAATAAAATAGATTTTTGAATTTTAATTTTAAATTAAATCATAGTGACTGTTGATCAGATGCCTGCATTTTTTTATTATTTTATTCAAAAGGATATGAATAAGTGAATTTATTGAAAAAATCACAGATACTAGCATTCTAAAGGGAATTATTTAGTCAAAAACGAGAAATACAGAAATGCCTTTGATGTCATATATGAGCTACTATCTGCAGTCCGTTTCTTGTTTTAAAAACTGGGTTTTAGATTGGGGTGGGTCGTTTTCTACACAGATTTGGGAATAATTGTGTCAAAAAAGATATTGTAAGACTTGGTCAAACATACTAACTTTTTAACTTAATTTTTGCTATACTAATTAACCACAGTGTGTCATTTAGATTATTTTCTGGGCATGAGAATATATGTATTTACATTGGACTATAAAACAGATTTCTTCTAAATAGTTTAAAACTTTATTCAGCATAGGTTTTATTTTGACCAAAATTGACATTCTCAAAAGTTTTTGATTTTAATTCATCCAAGCATAAAGAAATAAAATTGACGATATTGTCATAAACATAATATCATTTCCATTCCCAGATATATCTATTCTTACTTTTATCAGGTTCTCCTACCTCATTTATATAGAGACCAATCTTATTGTCAAAATACGAAAGTTTTTCTGATAAACCAGAATTGAAGAAAATAATACCTTTATGAATTTGACTTCCATTATAACTGATTTGTCCACTATCAAAAGCATGCCAACCAATAGTTTCAGCATTCTGTGTTGTCATGATTCCATAGCCTTCGCCTCTTACAATATTATCGGATAAAAAAGTTTCAATAAATGTACCCTGATTGGTAACTTCAATTGTTTTATTTAGATATCCTTTTTCAATAAATGATACTTCTATCTTTTTAGGTTCATCAGCATCTAATACTCTTACGCTTGTAATGTTTCCATAATTAGAAGAATATAACAATTCTGTTTTTATCGGAGTGATGTTGCTGTTATTAGATTGGGCAGATATTTCTGTCAAATTATTTAAAAAAATTGTTGAGCCAAATAAAAATAAAGAAAATATTGCGAAGTAAATTATTTTCATTAACGTGAATTTTAGTCTTCTTGTTATTAAATTTATCTTTATAATATATATTATATTATTCCTAGTCTATAAAAGTATACATATTTGTAATGGGCATGTTCGGACTGACATGATTTTTTAGAGTCCAGTATAGAAAACATACTATAAACAAAAAGATATAATAGAAATATTATGTTTATATTCTATTGCTGACCAAATAGATATTCTTCAATAATTCTATTATCTTTCCAATGAGCTAATGTAAGCATTGTTGAGTTATTATTGTCGATTCCCGTGACTACTGTCCAATCACCTATAGCAATTTTTATTGGATGTGCAATTAACTTACTATCTGGATAAACAGAGAAAAACCCCTTTGCCCATTTTATATGATCGTCTATTCCTCGTGTTGCATTACCACCAAAATCTACTACTAGCACATCAGGAGCGTGAATTTCAGCAAAAAGTGTCCAGTTTTGTTTATTCCATGCGTCAAAATCCAAGTTATCAAATATTTTAAGGTGTTTTTTTTCTTGCTCAGTGTTAGCAATAACAACGGTATTATTTTTTGCTGCTTCTGCAAATATCTCTTCGTTTAAAATACTGGATGTCAATCCTGCGATTAAACCGAAGGTAACTAATATAATAAAAAAATTTTTTCTCATATTAATATGTACACTTCTTTGTTTATATATTTTCTAGTTCAAAATTTTAAGATTATTAACTTTGTGAAATACCAAATTTATTGTTTAGTTTCCAATTACCAATACCAAAATATTTATATACATGGGCCGGGTCGGATTCGAACCAACGATCCCCGCCATGTCAAGGCGGTATCCTAACCAGCCTAGACCACCGGCCCCCTTACAGTTATCTATTTGATTATTTTTATAAGTGTTATTTTGTTGGGTTGTGCTTGGAGAAGGAGAAAATTGATGGAAATTGGAATCGGTTCTCAAATTACCTGAATGTGCTGAGATATTGTCAGTATGTGAATATAACTGTAGACCAAGAGAATGAATGTTTAATAATAAAAAATGGAGATAATTTAAAGATGGATGACTAAATATATTTTAGAAAAATTATAAAATATTATGACAAACGACAAGGAACTATAGATTATAAAAATAAAAAATTGAAGAATATATTATTGCATTACCAAAAATCATCATATCATAAAATTAAACAAAAAAAATAATGATGTATTATTATATCCAGAAAACTAGGTCTCCTAGACATTCAAATACTTCTTGTATTAATTGCTTATCATTGCCTGGATTTGCATTCTCGATAGCTTCAGCAATTTGTTCAAATGGTACTGGTTCTTCTGAATTTTCAAGATAATCACATATTTCTTCGATTGTAGAAAGATCAACAGTTCCTTGTTCATACGGTATTGGATTAGCATCAATGTATTCTTAGAAATTAACCAATTTTGGAGATGGCCGTGGACCGTCAGGCTCTGTGGTAAAGCATAGTGCACATCCGTCCTCACCGTTACCATTCCCGTCACCATTTGCAGCACCTGTAATTGTAGTAATGTGGAGTTTATTGTTTATCTCATTTTCATTTTCACATTCAGTATCTTTTTTACACTTGTTCTCCTGTTCAATGTCTGCATTTATCTCTGATTCGTTTAGATTTCCATTTACATTGGATTTAATTGCAAATACCTGGCTTGAATACATCCATTTGCTAAAAGGACAGAAGACAAGAATACCACTGCAAATACTGCAAATACGTTAAGTTTTTTCATTATAACAAAAGAAGAGTAAAAACCTATATAGGCATTGTTTAGCATTTTTCTCACAACATTTCCGCAGTGTCGTAGAGAAAAACTTTACAAAAATTATGATAAAAAGTTATGGTCAAGTAATCTTCTGACGAAAATTTCCAAGAAATTTTCTTATCTTGTCAAATCCATTCAAGTTAGACTGCAGTAATATCTAATGAATATGGGTTTTGATGTCTTGTTTTTTATTCTCCTTTATTTCTACTCGTCATTTTTTTATTTTCTAACATTAAATTTTAGATATGGGTAATGGAATTTATTGTTAAATCAATTAGGTTATCATAAAAAATAATTCATAAATTCATCACATCATCCGCAGAAATAAAATACGAAATAGTGTCTTCAATTTGATTACAAAGAATTACAAAGCATGACAAAGCATGACAAAGCATGACAAAGTGTATATATTTATCAATATAAGTAACAAAATAACCAATATATATAAAAATTATAGGTAACATTGGAGAGTAGAGCATATTAGCAAGTATGTCTAAGCATGAGACGATACGACGTTGTTGCACAGGAACACAATTTTCTGGACAATGGTTTTTATCTTATCCGCTACTATTCTTGTAGCTACCCATTTTCCATATTCGTTTTCACAAAATGAAACCCAATATGTATTTGTAAAAAAATGGGGAGTCGAAGGAACTGGAGATGGTCAATTTTTAAGACCGCATGACCTTGATTTTGATCCAACAGACAAGTTGCTGTTTGCGGTAGATAGAGATGGAAATAGAGTACAGGTATTTGATAAAGACGGTAATTTTATAAATAAAATTGGGAGTTTTGGTGATAAACCAGGACAATTTCATGTTCCATATGGAATAGACATTGATGTAGAAGGCAATCTATGGATTGCCGATAGAGCAAATCACAGAATTCAAAAGTTTGATAAAGACGGTAATTTTATAATGACATTCGGCGAGAAGGGAGCCGGGCCTGGACAATTTGACAATCCAAGACATGTTCGGGTAGACAAGGATCTCAAACATGTCTATGTTGCAGACTCAAAAAACAATCGGATCCAAATATTTGATATAAATGGAAAATATCTTGGCGAAGTGGGTAAATTAGGGAGTAACCCAGGAGAATTTCAACTTCCGGTAACAGTAGAAATAGACTCAAAAGGAAACTTTTATGTAAATGAGAGGGTAGGTAGCAGAGTACAAAAATTTGATCCAGATTGGAAACCTATTCTATCATGGGGTTCTTATGGTCCTGGCGATACACAATTTTGTCACATGGAGCATATTGCACTTGATAAATATGATAATGTATATGTTACTGATCCTCAGTCAGACCTTGGTTGTAGTCATGTTCCGTCAGTAAAGAAATTTGATAGCAACGGACATTTTATTACAAAATGGGGTTCGTATGGCAAAGGAGACGGACAATTTAGAGATCCGGAACATCTCGCAATAGATCAAGAAGGTAACGTTTACGTGTCTGATAGAAAGAATGATAGGATAAATAAATTTTCACCTGTAGAGGTAGATAGCAAAGTTAAATAGACGAAAAGACCGAAGAAAAAATTTAAAAATTTTTTTATTTTTTTTTACTTTCTATTTTCCTATTCTAAAAATTAAAAATGATTGTTATCGATATCAATAGATATTGTATCTGGACTATGTAACTATGTAAAGATATGGTAATCACTTTGACAATTTTTAACCGATATGCATCATCCAATAATTTTAAACTCAATTGAATCACAGGCTTTGTTTCTATATATGTGTCATGAGATATACGGTACGACTATCCTGGACCACTGTTTACAAGAAGATATCTATTTGATTATTTTTATAAGTGTTATTTTGTTGGTTTGTGCTAGGAAGCGAGGAAAAGTGGTGGAAATTGTGGGGTAGCGAGTAGTTTTGAATTGTGTGTGAATTGTAGTTTTCTGAGATTTGAGGATTAGCACTCAGCTTAATGTATTTATTCAGATCATCATTTAAGAATCCATGTTTTGTAAATAATGAAATTTCTATATTTATAAAAATTGTATCAACAATCAGCAAAATAAAACAATAATATGGATAATTTTGGATCTGGGTTAATTTTTGTTGGATTATTGCTTATAATAACTTTTATTGAAGTTTTTACCTTGACAAAAATTTTGACAACCGAAGAATATTATGCGAAATTTAGATTAATAGCATCTCCAAAATGTGACGATTTAGTTGTCCCACATTCTAGGTAATAAGAAATTATTTACTTTAACAGTAAATGATGAAAAGATATTATCTTTCCACTAGCATCTAACTATACCAATTAGTGAACTCCTTTTTAGACAATAAATCTATTTTATTTATATTAACACACTATATTAAAAAAATAATTCTTTAACTTTTAAAAAAATAAGAAAAATAAAAAATCTGAGTGAATTGTTAACCTAGGAGTTGTTCTATTACTCCTGAATCCACTAGACAATTAAATAAGTCAATATGTTGCTCTTCTGTTATATTAGGTATACCGCCTATATCATCATAAACAATTTGAGATTCTTCCTGGCTATTTGGATTCTCCTCTAAGAATTCACATATTTCTGCAAACGTATCGCCCTGTTCAGCATTAGCCAATACATATGCCTGTTGTTCTGGTGTTAAAATTGTTGTAAAACAGTCTTCACAAGGTGATGTTTCTTGTTCTTCATCTCCATTTTGTTGTCCTATATTCGTTATGTTAGTTATACTCAATACATTGTTTATTTCATTTTCATTTTCACATTCGGTATCTTTTTTACACTTGTTTTCCTGTTCGATGTCTACCTCAACTTCTGCTTCATTTTCTTGAGCATATACTGGCATATTCATACTTGATGTAGTGCCAATAATAGATGCAATCAAAGCAAATAATGCAGCAAATGCAATCGTATATTTCATATCTATAACTTTGTACCATAATATATTTAGAATATGAAGGATTAAACTGTGGTAAAATTCCAAAAAAGTTTTGGAAAGTTTATCCAAAAAGAGGTATAGAAGGTTATGGTAATAGAATTTTCTATTGTAAACAAACAATAACTTTTCTCGCTAATTCAGCCCATAAATATAGTAAAATTATTAATTAATTATGTATTAATGACTGAATATACATACAAGTGGTTTAGCTAGTAAGATTAACAATTTTGTAGATAAGACTTGACTGTATTGATTTAAAAAAATCGGCCATAATATATCTATCTTTCAACTACTCTTCTGGTCGGATCTCTGTTATTGATTTTTGAGACTAGTTTGTATAATTTTATTCTGCATCTGTTTATGAATATCCTAAATGTTAAAATTATTCAGATATACATGTTGCAAATTTGTTCAATGTAGTGCAATAAAATATATAGATTTTAATATTAAAAAAGGTAAAGTCAGACAATGAATAAATTCAAAATCTTTGGAATTTCTGTGATAATTTTATTAGCAATTAATGTAGCATCTACTGGATTTATCAGTTCAATATATGCGGTAAAAAAAACTCAAAAGGTAGAGGTTAATTGTAAAGATGTTGCTCTTGCATTAATAACATGGGCTCAATCTATTCCACATGTAGATAGTGAAGAAATAGCAGACAATGAAGATTACCTATCAGACCATAATGTAAAACCACCCGAATATGAAGAAATCGTAGATGGGTATCTTGAAGATTTGTTGGACGATGTCAAGGATGGATGTGACAATCTTTCTGATGGAATACAAAAAATGATTGACAGATTAGTGTTTCGTTTACCATAAATTTTCTAATAAGAGATTAGATAGTTTGCATAATTCCTAAATTGACTTGGCTGTTAAATACCTAAATTTTTTTGTTCAGCCAACACATTCAAAACACTAACTCATTATGAAATTTAAGATAATTATGTACTAATATTTAATTTGGAATTATAGACGTGCGTAAAATTTGGCAGAGAATACAAATTTTTGATAATTCTGCAATATTTACACAATATAAGGAAAACAAAGAAAAATATTTCATTGATACAATCTTATTATTCATCAGGCTCTGTTAACTTAAGATGATGTGTTTGCCTCCTATTTTTTTGAATTTATTTTTTTAATACAGTTGTACAAGAATATGAAAAATGATATCCAATTATGGTTATGTTTCAGATCACAATTTGTTTTTCTATTACAAGGATAGTAATCATCAAATCCTTCTATTCCATCACTTAAATACTGGTTTATTCTTTTAGTGATACTTTTCTCATATGGCGTATGTAGATAGTGTTATAGTCCCAGTGCAGTACATGTCTCTCGATACCATTTACCACCGTCAGAGTAGACCGGATGGTGTCCGTATTTACTTATCAACGATTCTGTGAATTGCGCTGCAATAAAATATTTCTACGCTCAGATTTTTATCTAAAAGATTTCAATGATAGAATGATATACTGGTTCAGTAGCAATCCAGAGAAACTAATGTTTCCAGCCGGTCTGTTTTTGATATAAAATCTTCGAGGACAAATGTAGAAATTCTTTTCCTTAGGTAAATTTTAGTAAAAACCAAAAATATTGTACCCCGTTCCAGACATCCACGTAACTTCTCTTCCTGTCTCCAAATATAGATGGTGTCTTACTGTCATTTAGCAAACTCAAGCCTAAAAAATAGAGATACAAAGAATGCATTACTACAATTGTAGATGTTCTATTTCTGCTGAATTAGATCATTTATTAGAAATAGGATATCCGCAGCTATAGACCTTTCGTTAAATTAAGAGCCTAAAAATATAATTTTTACCTTTGTTTTACAAAATTTTGATCCTGTGTTAGCAAAAAGTATATTATCTATGTTTTAGAACAAAATTAAGATGACACCAAAAAGCAGTGATACTATCAAAATTGTTTCCTATTATAAAAAAAAGACATTCCTTAAGAGTGTAATTATTACCGCTTTTGTTTCCATTCTTTATATATTTACTTTCATTAGTACAGCTTACATAAATGCTCAAGACGATTCAAATACTACTGTATCAAACATTGATATACTATTTGAAAAAGCCGATACTTTATACAACCAACAAAAATATGAAGAGGCAATTCAATACTATGATAAAATACTGGCGATAAATTCGTCTGATATTGATGCTCTTAACAGTAAAGGAGTTGCTTTATCGGACATACAAAAATATGACGAGGCAATAGAGAACTTTGATAAAATACTGGCGATAACGTCATCAGACGTAGCTATAAATAACAAAGCACAGGTTTTAGCTGAAAGTGGGAAAAATGATGAGGCACTATCCATTATACAAAGCGTAGTTGCGGTTAATCCAACAGATGAGTATATCCTAGGCACCATGGCATTTATATTGGCCAACTTGGGACGAGAAGAAGAAAGTAGAATGTATTATGAGGAAGCTCTATACATAAATTCAAATTTTACTAAAATCTTGACTGAAAAAGAATTAGATGCATTTAATAAGGTTATGGGTAACTAAACAAAAATGTAGTGACAGAAATAATAATGTTAATTATATCATATTCTTGAACTATAAATCTTTATATTATTTTATTAATAAAAATAGAAAAAGTTAGCATAGGAAAATTATGTTGTTTTTGTGTAATTGTTTTAAAAAACGATAGAAATCATCGACAAGTATCTAAAAAATTCAAGATAACATATTTTGATTCAAATTGTTTTTCTAGTGGTATATGTAAATTGTAACATATTTTTTTGTAACCAAAAAATATTTAATATAAAGTTAAATTATTTTTTGATATATTAAAAAAAGTAATCACTCTTCCCGTTCACCACGTATAGTTATCTTTTTTGGAGCTTCAACTGCCTCTTGTCCAAACAGCCCTGCATCGGTCATGTAAAATATCCCTATCGTTATTGCCGTAATTGCAGCACTAACACCTATTGCTAGTAATGCTGGATGTGGAAATCTAATGTTACTTTGGATATATGCTTTAATAGTATCAATTACTTTCATATCCTTTATAAAAAATATTCATTTCAAATATAAAACCATTTCTATATGAAAATCTGTATTTTTGTATTAATTTGCGCAAAATACTTAGAAACTTGAAAAATTTATCTATTATCATTAATAGACTTTAAAACAATGGTAACAGCAGAATCAGGAGAAAATAAAGACAAAACTTCTGAAAGAAATGGCTTTAAGATTTATTCTGTTATTATCATTATTATTTTATCAATTACAATTGCATTACTAATCCTCTTTGTTGGTCTTTACCTTTTGTTTGGGCTTTATACTCCATTTTTCAAAGTAGCAAGTGATAGTATGATGCCAACACTAGAGGTTGAGGATACCATAGTTGTCTCTGGTCTTGTTTCATTTTCACAATTAAAAGTAGGCGATATTATAGTATTTACAACACCAAGTAATAATGACAGGATAATAGTACATCGAATAATTGACCGCCTTCAAACACAAGACACAGAAATAATACTACGTACGCAAGGAGACGCCAGTCCAAATTCTATTGACGGTTTGGATTATCCAGTAAGAGAACACAACTATATAGGAAAAGTTGTTTATCATATTTCAAACAAAGATCCTTTTTTTAGCATTTTAAAGCCACCTGTAATACATATTATTATTTTGGTAACATTTACTGGTCTTGCTAGTGCTTCACTGTATACGTTGATAATAAGAGGGAAAAATAATTAAAATGATGCTATTTTCTTATTTTATACTGTTTTATAATGCAGTTTGCAAATTCCCATTTGGTGTGATTTAAACAATCATCTTTGTTTTAACTTTAGATACTAGTATTCCACTACCTTTCTAACTTTAACAAATCCATTCGAGTAAGTTCCATAATAATGTATAGCAAATATGGATTATGGAATTCTGCCTCACAACAGATCTATCATCTCTAGATCTATTCTGTTTTGGCTTGGGAATGAGGCAAATATTTTTTTTAATATTATAGGATGGAGAATTCTTTCTTTTAATGAGATGAAATACATGCCTAATTTAATAATAGATGAATTTTTTGTTAGCTGAATAATTGTTTTATTTACAATAATAACATAATCCTTTTTTGTATGCCTTATGAAATTTTGTATGAATTTAAAATGTTGAAAAATTTTTTGTTATGATAATTTTCCTTCCTATTGCTTATCATTGTTATAATTTATAATGATTCCATTATTCTAATGTCAGTAAGCGTAATAGATAAGATATTTTTTTGTATTTTACAGATAAAGGGATTTTCTAGAATAATACTCTGGGATTTATTGTTTTGTTGTTTAGTTTATATAAATTCAATGTTGCATTTCTTTGTTGACATTTACTTTTATACTAAACTTGATTATTTTGAAAAATACATTAACTTTATGTTTAAGTATTACATAAAATATTTCAGATACATAATGCAAAGTATTGTAATAGGATTAATAACAATTACGTTATCAATGAGCCTAGTTAACGGCCTGCAAGTATCCATTCTATCTCAAGAATTACCAAGCGATCAAAATCAACTACAGGAATTACTTTCCAAAAATCTAGATTATGTTCATAAAGCAGATATTAGTACTTCAACTATGACTGTTTTACTAAATGGAATAAGTCTTAATCAAAGTGATTTCATTTTGCTTTATGATTCCACGCCATTTGCATCTAAAGGTCATGTTGCAACCAATCTGCCATGCGATACGGATAATCCATATAATCCACTATTTAACTTTCTTGTAGGACGTGCTCCTGACTTGTTTGTAATGCCTCTAGGATACATAGAGCAGATATCTAATCCTGGCAAGATGTGTGTATATCATGGACAATTTGGTTTTGGTGATCCTGTAACTGATGTAGTTTTAAAATATGTTGGTGACGATCCGATAACATTAGGTGGTCCTCACTCTGTGGTAATCTCAACACATGAATACTACAAACCATCTACCGAATCGTTGCAAGAACTTCAGCACAACGATACCAGTCATTAGAACGCCTCTTTTTTTACGTAAAATAAACAAATATCATTCTTTTTACCTTTTTTTTATTTTAGCAATGCATTTTATACAATATGAAGGATAAAATCTTATTCATACTTCCACATGATCGTCTATTTGCAATATAAGGAATTGATATCTTAAAAAGATGTGATTTGATTTTTTTATGATTAAAATAAATAAAATATTAAATACAAAAATTAATTTCAAATTTAATCCAGACATTTATAAGATTTGTGACTTAAAATATAGTGTAGTGTTGTAGTATTTTGTTATATCCATAGCAATTATAACTGTAACGTACATCATGTTATCAAATAACAGTATGGTCAAATAAACATGATAGATCAATTATTTTAGAGTCATTGAAGCATAAAAATGTGAACCATTAACTTGAAATAGATTTAAAAATTAATACGATTCTAAATACAAAATTAATCTAGAAATGTAATATAATTGAAGATAATTCACCACAGATCAGAGATATTTAAAAAATTAAATTGACTATCTTCGTTTTATTGAGATCCTGCCAAAATTTCTTTTTTACATTAGAGAAATTGATGTGGCTTGTTATTTTGTATTATGGTTAATCGCCCATATTCTTTTTTATTAATTACCGTCACAAAGATAATTGTTTTCGTTCATTAAGATTATCTGGAGTTTGATACATGTGCTTTGATGATAAAACTAATTTACAGCAACTATAGGAGATTTTGTGATATAAATTTATGTAACTCTGAATCAGACATTGACTTCTTTGCCTCAGCTAAACTCTTAGCATCTTCTCCCACAAGATATCTAAAGAAACTTTCTGATGAAATAGACACATTTTTAATTGCTTCAAGAATTACATTTGAAACTTCTTTGGGCAGAGGACCTTTATTTATAGCTGGATAATAATGAGATAGAAATTTATCAACCGTAACTGAATAAGATGAAAGATTTTTTTTCCTTCCACTATCAGTACCGGAACGAGCATCTAAAGAATCGTTATTTGCCAATAATGCTTGTGAGGAGATTGAATCCATTATATCGGGAAATTTAATGTTAGATACAAAATTAGTTTTAATTACACCCGGTTCGATAAGTATGACCTTTATTCCGTATTGCTCAAGTTCATATGACATTGATTCGCTTAACCCTTCCAATGCATATTTGGTACTTACATAAATCGAAGTTGCAGGAATGCCCACAATGCCTGACATTGAGCTGATATTCACGATGATCCCTTTTTTCTGGTTTCGCATTATTGGTAGTACCTCTTTAATGGTTCTAATTGTTCCAAACAGGTTTGTTTCAAACTGTTCTTTGATCCCTTCTATAGACATGTCTTCTAAAGCTCCAAACAAACCATACCCCGCATTATTTATCAAAACATCAATTTTTCCATTTTTTTCCAGTATTTTGTTTATAGCTTTTTTTACTGAATCAGATTTATCTACATCAAGGTATAAGACTTCTAAAGGAAGATTCTCGTTTACAACTATTTTTTCGAAATTTTTGCTCTTTGTGGTATCCCGCATTGTAGCATAAGTGTAAAATCCGTTTCTTGCAAGTAGTAATGATGTTTCAAAACCTATACCAGTAGAGCTGCCGGTAACTACTGCAATTTGATGTTGATTTTCCATTATAACAAGTAAAAATTACAGAGTAGATATATTTCTATAGTCAATAACAAAAAAATTACTATCAATTGATTATAGACATGTATGTTACTTTTGACAGAATAAATTCTAAAAAAAGATTATTGTTATCTATAACAATAAAAAATAAAAACATAGAATAGTGTCGTATTGTCAAGATTTTATTTTTATTGATAACTTTACAGAAGAATATTCATGTTAATGACAATAACTATTATGACTATCATTTCAATTACTAATAGACATACCACGTGTGTGTGTGCAAAAGTCATGAAAGTATTGGTATTGGAAATCTACAGTCTTCGTGGATTTCAGCTGTTTTAGTTATTTGCATGAAATACAAAGCCAAGTATAATTAATTGGGTTTAAGAAAAAAGGTTTCTAGTTGAAAATACAGATTTACTCAGTATTATTATCTATGATGACTATATATGTTACACCACATTGATCGAATCTTATTTTATAATAGAGAAAAAAGTGTTGAAAATATAATTTTAAAAAATATGACTCATGAGATCGGGTCAAAACAAAGATACAGATGTTGAGAATGTGTAAGATCTGAGAAAAGAAAATGTATAAAAAGTACTGACATCATTGTCGTAGAAAATCAAATGTTGTATTCATAATACAAAATAAATAAAATTCTTAATCTATTGTATAATATTATTTTTTACAAAAATATGATCTTTTGTTTATTAAAATCGGATAATTTTTTCAGTTAAACAATGTTATATGATATTTTCTATCTTGGGAAACATCACAAGAATAAAGGAATCTTTATAATATCAATTTATTTTTATAAACACGATTGAATAGAATTATTCCAGTTGTAATTATAGCCATCATAGTCATGCTTATAGTAATAGGGTCTTTGTATGTAATTGACTATAACAATAAACTCGCACCATATCTTCATTCTATAGAGAATTTGACGCCGCTGCCTGATGGAAGTTTTCCGAAATCTGGACCAGAGATTAATCCGACGTTTAGCTAGATTTATCAAGCTTTTTGTGTATAAACTAGATAATTTTTTGATTTTATGCAATAAATTTGTAGCCAAGGCCATTTCCACTAATATTTAGTTAACTATATTATTTTTCTTTATACCTGTATGAACGAGACTGTGCGTATTTACAATAAATCCATTTATTCCTCTTTTGATACATCAATTACCACGATATACCATATTCATTTTTATGAAATTGACGAGTTCCAATATCTGGTATTATATCATTTCTTTTCAATCTCCTCCTATGTTTTATACCCCTAATACAATATTTCTTTACCCTGCTGATGGTATACTCGGTTACTATCCCGAAGCTGGAAAGATTTCCATGTACATTATTCCTCCTACAAAATGATATTTTCTATTTACTGTAAAACATTACAGCACGTAAGGTAAACCTTTTGCATATACCAAACATCTCAATCAACTACATTTTCACTTCAGGTAGTGTCGACGAATATTAATCACTTTAACCAGAATAGTCGTATTATTAGATTCTTTTTCTGTTCTTTGCTTTTACAGGCTATTATATCTGGTATTTTTTATATCAGATGTATTTTTATAGAAATCAAATTAAATTCTTATAATTTTACTCATTTAAATGGTATAAATAACATTTTTTTTGGATAATCTTTCATATGTTAGAAATTGCATGATAAAATTATACTAAAATATGTCATAGATAATCTCTAGATTTTCTGTTGTACGAGTAATTCATAAAATAGAATGGCAAATGTGTTAGTATTGGTAATGGTCTCTACAGAGCCTGTTTATGAGACGTATAATAATGAAAATTTATCCTTATCCAGTTTTACATCCAATGATTCCATACAAATAATTAATTGATTTATAATCAATTTAATCAAATTTCAAAATACATAAAAGTTTGAATATACAAGTTATAAAAATGGATGACGACTTTTCAAGTTATCTGATAGATGTTATCAACAAAGGTTCCTTATCCATAATGTTGTCTATCGGTCACAGAACAGGATTATTTGATGTATTATCCACTCTCCCACCCTCAACAGTGGAAGAGATAGCAACGCATTCAAAACTTAATGAAAGATATGTAAAGGAATGGCTGGGAGCGATGGTAACAGGAAAGATCGTTGAATACAATCCTGTCAATAATAAATTCGAACTCTCAAAAGAAAAGGCAAAATATCTTACCAGGGAAAATAACATATACAACTTTGCAGCTTCGATGCAATGGATTCCAGTACTATCTCAGGTAGAAGATGAAATTCTTAAATGTTTTACAAATGGGGGCGGTGTTCCATACTCTTCATATGGTCGATTTCATGAAGTGATGGCTGAGGAAAGCTATCAAACAGTTGTTGTGGGATTAATCGATCATATCATTCCTTTGGTGCCCGGTCTCACTGTCGGTCTTAAAAATGGAATGAAAGTTTTAGACATAGGATGTGGCAAGGGAAAGGCAATCAATTTGATGGCAAAACAATTTCCAAAAAGTGTTTTTCATGGATACGACCTATCCACAGAAGCAATCGATTATGCTAAAAAAGAGGCAGTGACTTTGAATAATTCAAATGTTTTTTTCAAGGTTGAAGATATTTTGAGTACAGAGTTTAACGATAAATTTGATTTAATCACTGCATTTGATGCAATACACGACCAGCCAAAACCGGATTTAGTTTTAAAAAATATCTACAATTCTCTTTCAGATAAAGGAATCTTTCTCATGCAAGATATCCTCGCCTCCACTCCACTGGAAAATAATATAGCTCATCCGCTGGGACCATTTCTTTATACAATCTCCTGTCTTCATTGTATGAGTGTATCGTTATCTCAAAACGGTGCCGGTCTTGGAGCTATGTGGGGAAAAGAAAAAGCGGTCTCTATGCTAAAAGAGACTGGTTTTGCAGATATACAAGTAAAAACATTACCACATGACTTTCAGAATTATTATTATGTATGTAAAAAGAACAAAGATGATTAATTTGATTAAATCCGCGTGCGGATTTTTAATTTGTTCGCCTTACCTGATGTGATTAACATATGTTCCATTCTAGATCTTTTTTCTTTTAGGTTTTCTTGGTCTAAATCCCAGATCGATCAAAACACTATAAACTTCAGGAATGACAAAACAAAATCCAACATGTAAACAATTTGTCTTGTGACAAAAATCACATTGCAGTTCCTTTTTATCTGCATTAATGTAAACCGTAACTAATCTATCCATAGTGTTATCCTTTATGGCGATATGATTATCAATAGCCGAACTGAATTCAAGAAATGGGCCATATTCTGTTACCTGTTTGTTAAAAGATATCGTATCTTTTAACAATTGGTCAAGATACGCAGTAAAACTTTGATTTTCTGGTCTTTTCCTATCCTGATTATAAATTTCCAAAAGACTGTTTTTTACCTGTTCTCTGATCTGAACTGTCAGCCAGCCTTTCTTTTGTCCCGTCATAACGCAATTATCAAAGAAATATAGGTTAAATTATGATATAATTGTTTTTGATTTTTGATACATTTTCAGTGTGGTTTCTTAAATGGTTAGGTTAAAATATCATAACGATTTAATAATAGTGTTAGGTTAAAATATGTTATGTATAAACTTGATACTTTGAATTATATTGAAAACGAAGGAATTCAGATCAAACAGACAATTCTAAATGTAGATTTAGACGAGATGGACAAATTACAAGAAATGTTTATCAAACTTGGATGTTTCTTTGGATGTGGTAATAGTACAGATAATGAAAACTTGAATAAATTACACATGGGCGTATACTAAATGCAACAACATCTCAATATAAAAAATCCCTTTTGTAGTGCTTACGATTATCTTTCAAATTCATTTAAAATTGAAATTGATGGTGATAGAAATGGAAATAAGATGTTGAATTTACATCTTGTCGACAGTCCATATCTGTTTTTGAATCTAGTAAGTCTGATCCCAAAGATATGTATTAAGGCCATAATGCCAAGACGTCATTATAATGGACTAGAATCACCAAGTGTTATCATTATAGATAGTGGAATAAACCAGATAGATTTTTACAATATGGTTCAGAATGCACGATTTTAT
>QCWD01000098.1 GCA_013114725.1 Nitrososphaeraceae archaeon
CTACTACTTTCTCCTCTTTTTAACTCGTTTTTTTCCCGTTTCATCAAATTTGTCCAGTTGTGATTTCCTTCCAGTTCCCATCATATATGCAAGAGCGATTAACAATCCAAAAAAACCTGCAATCAATCCATAATATCCTATATTTCTATCGCCCATGCTCTGTCCTAGACCACTTATAATCAATCCAGCCAGCAATATTATCATCCCAATTTTTACTGGAAGAGAAACTTTCTTTATCTTTATCAATATCATATCCTGTTAATTTTTATAATTTATATGTCTTGGCAAAATGTCTTGGTATTAATAAAACTCAAAGTAAAAATCAATATTCCAATATCTCTACCAAATATTCCTAGATAAAATACATGATAAATATGGCGGTAAATCTAATATTATAGTTTTTTTATAGATATAATCTAATTACACTAAAATAACAGAAAATAAAAATAAAAAATAAAATACCCTTTAAACCAGTTTTAATCCATGAGTCTGATCTCTTTTAAAACAAAATTTTCAAGTATTTATGTAATTTTGATACTTTTTAACACTATTTTTTTAATCGTCATGTTATTTCCTACATTTTCAACGTTATCCTTTTCAATAGATAATAATGCAAACTACGTTTTTTTACATAGTATAGGATCATTTGGAGTAAACGACGGCCAATTAAAATATCCTCATAGTATTGATGTAGATGGGCTTGGTTTTGTTTATGTAACTGATACAGGAAATAATCGTGTACAAAAATTTGATCAAAAAGGAGATATGGTATTAAAATGGGGGTCATTAGGAAATAATTCTGGTGAATTTGCAAAATTACATGATCTTGCAGTAGACCCTGATGGAAAATTTATCTATACTCTGGAACTAAAAAATCATCGAGTTCAAAAATTCTCTACTGACGGAAAATATATCCTCCAGTGGATTTTTAACGGCACTGGTGGAAGAGATGTAAATCGAACTCCACATCAATTGACCGTTGATAACAACGGATTTGTATATCTGACTGATAAAAATGGACATGATATATTAAAATATACAGATACGGGAAAGTTTGTTCAAAAATATGGAACAGCTGGAATACTTGACGGTCAATTTCAATCACCTCATGGAATATCTTTTGATGAAAATAATAGATTCTACGTTACAGACATGAAAAATTCTAGAATACAAGTTTTTGACCAAAACGGTACCTTTCTCTACAAATGGGGCTCACCTGGAGTAAACGACGGCCAGTTTTCTCTTACAGTCCCAGGAATAGATGTTTATAAGAACCTTGTTGCAACAATAGACAAAAACTTGGCTAGAATACAAGTTTTTGACCAAAACGGTACCTTTCTCTACAAATGGGGCTCACCTGGAGTAAACGACGGCCAGTTTAAAAAACCTGAAGATATTGCATTTGATGCTCAGGGAAATATCTATGTAGCTGACACAAGAAATTCAAGAGTTCAGGTCTTTCAGAATATTGGCTAACACCTTGCACAAATTAAAAATTAGTTTTAATTTATAAAATCAATCTGATTGAATCCATTTTATCTCTATCTTTTAATATCTATCAAACAACTCTTGGTAATTTTATTGTGTATTGCGTATACCGAATACATCAAAATTGCTATTGAAATAATTCTTATCGGTGTTTCATAATTTGTAAGGAAATTTGTTGCCAATACTCCAAATCCTCCAAATGCTGATACCGTCAAAAATCCAAATGATGAGCAACTTGCACAGGTACTTGATGCTAAACCAAATGCAGTTCCAGAAAACATCGATTTACTTAAGTTTAACACTGAATTTTTTATCAAGTAAATATTCATACTTATGACAAGTCCAAGAAGTATGGACATGATATTTGTCAGCATGAAACCTGTCTGAGCGTCTTCGGGTAGATAAAAAATAATGATGGGTGAGAAAAACAATAACTGTTCAAACATATTGAAAATTATCCAGAAAAATAACGTCAGTACCGCAGCAATCATTACATAAACTGGACTTGAAAATACAATTTTAAACGAATCTTTGCACATCATATTGCATTCAGCTAGTTATGTTGACCAATTTTTATCACTTTCTTTACACTATAAAAATACATCATTTAACACTGCTCTCTTACAACCGTTCTTTTTTTTACTTTTAAATAATGAATAAGGTGAAAACTTTTCTTTAATTTTAATCAAATATATTCTTTAACAAATAATTTATATTTTTTACTATTTTCAAGAGCATAAAACTATTCTATGTCTTTTAAATAAATGTAAACGCTCTTCTGTAATTAACAATGCGTTATACTTGATTGGAAGAAGGAAATTTGATTTTGTTCATGATATTTATTATCACTCCAGAATTTTCATCCCTGATTGATACATATTCTTGTTTATAGGTGATTATGATAAAAATTGGTGAGTTCATCATTATATTTTTCTTTGATTACTAATCAACATAATTGAACTTAAAATTATAAATGCAATTTGAAAGGCTTGAATCGTTAATGCTTCCACACTTATTGGACCAGAACGTCCAGTTATAGGATTATCAGGAAGTCGTGTTACAGCCCATAACAAAATAAATACAATTGTACCTGCTATCCCAATAAAGTACCATGTCTTTCCCCATTTTTTAATTATCGGAACGATCCAAAATACCTGAGCAATTCCACCAATCAAAAATAAAACATCGGCATTACTGACACTTTCTCCTTTCAGTATGTCTGTAGTTTTATTTATGTGCAAGACGCCAGCAATAAAAGTAGATGCAGAAGTCACATATGCCAAAATAGCAGCATTATTCATTTCTTAAAAGAATCATGATTGTAACCATTATAAAAGAATTTCTTAAGTTATCAAATATAAAGAACTAAAGAAATTAAAGATTAATTCTTCATTAAATCCAAGTGTAAATAACAGAGAATAATTTTATTGACAAATTAGGATAGAAATAATATATAAATACTATTCTGTATATAACTTATTAATGCAAAAGTTATTTGTTTTATTACTGTTACAATCAATAATTGTTTTGGCAAGCCCGTTGTCTGTTATATCAAATAATTTCCTCCATTTAGTAGAAGCCCAGCCTGTTTCAGGTACCGACAATAATTCTAACAATGTTACGTATTTGATGAAATCCAATACTGAAAATTTACCAGTTCCATTAGAAAATAAAACGGTAACATATTTTCAAAATACATCCGGTTATATTGCATACCCAAAATTATCCATAATTGAAAATAACATTTCCTCAAATAAAGAGAACAAATTGCCTGGAGTAGTCATGATCCATGAAAATAAAGGACTAAATGACCATATAAAAAATATGGCTAATCTTCTCGCAAAGGAAGGATTTGTTGTTCTGGCTGTTGACTTATTTAATGGACAAGTTACTACCGATGGAGATATAGCATCAAAACTTGCACAAATGGTAAGAGATAATCAAGATGTAGCAATCTCAAATCTAAAATCTGCAGTAGCCTATATTTCATCACTTCCTAATGTTAATCCAGAAAAAATTGCTTCAATAGGATGGTGTTTTGGAGGACAACAATCACTGCAACTAGCATTAAATAGCGAAGAACATCCATTATCTGCTACAGTAATATATTATGGTAGATTAGTAACGGATTCACAACAGCTTTCAAAAATACAATGGCCAATTCTGGGAATTTTTGGTGACCAAGATAAATCAATTCCGGTTGATATAGTAAAACAATTTGAAGAATCATTGGCTGTCAATGGAATTGAAAATGAAATTTATATCTACAAGCAAGTTGGTCATGCCTTTGCAAATCCCTCAGGTCAAAATTATGCTCCTGATGAAACACAAGATGCCTGGAAAAAAACAATCTCTTTCTTGAAAAAATATCTGTAGTTAATTATCCAATAATTTTTACAATCTTTACATTAAAATTCATAAATTATGTAAATATTGCAGTTTATTAATTAAAGTGATAATTAATTATTAATATAAGTGCATATAATAAGTATAATATGGATTTCATGAAATACTTTAATAATAAAAAATATTATTGTGAACAATGTGATAAGAAATTCGATAGTCAAGATATTCTAAATACGCATGCAAAAGAAATCCATAAAAAAACTTTATTAAAATGTTCAAATTGTGGTAAGACATTCCTTCATGAAAAAGATAGGCTCCATCACATGCGTGAAGAGAAACAGACTGAAAAAGAAAATAGAAAAATTAAAGGATACAAATAATCTTAATTTTAATACTTATTTCGTATATATTATAGAGTATTTCTTTCCTATTTATTGACTTCATATAAACAAATATCCAAGATTATTGATTTTTTAATACTTTTTATTTTATTACTTATTTTAGTGGGTTTTTTTTCGTATGAATACAAAATTTTTGGTTTAAGTAAACCTATTATGGCATTACCAGACAATTTATATCACTTTTTTGAGTTACTTCCATGGATTTTGTTATCATTATTGGCAGTTGATTTATATATTAAATTCATAATAATAAAAAATCTAAGGAAATTCATTAAAAAACATTGGCTTGACATAGTTTTATCAATATTAATTCCTGTACTTTATCCATTAAAAGCAATCAGTTTCGCATTAAAATCATACAAATATTTCAAATTTGGCAAATATACTTATAAATTCTATGATAAATTTAAGAAACTTAAAAAATCTAAAAAATCCTAGTTTTCTCTACATCATCATTTTTTGATTCATATATATTATTGATTAAAAGTTGTATAAATTTTAATATTGAATCTACCATATATTTTTTGTAATATTAGATGAGCAATCAAAAAAATGAAAAAACCGTTGTTGATGGCGAAGATGATGAACCAATAGTTTTTGAAAAAATTATTTATAAATTAGCAAAAAAGTGGATAGCTGGCTCAACCAGAGAAGAGGCAATAAAGACTGCCATAACGGCAAATGAAAATAAAATTAACGTAATCTTGAACTTTCTTGGCGAAGAAATAACCGATAAAAAAACAATAGACAATACGATTTCCGAATATACCCTTCTAATTAATCTTATGGAACAGAATAGGATTTTAGGAAGTATTTCAGTAAAACCGTCACAATTAGGTCTTGTTCTAGATTATGATACTTGTTTAAAAAATCTTGTTCAACTATCAAATACTGTAAATTCGTTTAATAGATTTATGTGGATTGATGTGGAAGCATATCCTCTTGTAGAAGATACATTGAGGTTATATCTTGAAATATTAAAAAAAACTAAAAACGTAGGTGTAGTGGTGCAATCCTATCTGAGACGCAGTATGAGTGATGTAATGCATCTATTGGAAAGTGGAGCAAACATAAGATTAGTAAAAGGAGCCTATGAAGGGGATAATTCAATAGCCTTTACATCTAATTCTGAAAAAACATCTAATTTTACAAAATTGATGGAATATATCTTTTGTAACAGCCATGGTAAGGA
>QCWD01000007.1 GCA_013114725.1 Nitrososphaeraceae archaeon
AATTTATAATAAAAAGTGATTATGCATCAACATTGTGTAAATTAAAAAGTATAGGAAATTCAAACTCGTCTGATAACAAATTGGGAAATAAAATTTTCAAAAAAATTTGAAATATAAAATGATTGTGTACATTATTGGTAGTTTCTGAAGTCCCACTCAAAATATTCAAAAAATAGACTATAAGAAAAAATGATATAAAAACCAAAATCAAAATAATTATCCTATACTTTAAGTCAAATTTTATATTTCGGATAGAATATCTCTTTTTTGTCGATTTTGTTCCTAATTTTTTAATTTTAGAATTAAGTACAGGAATTTTTTTTATTATGGAACCATCTAGATCAGAAGTTATTTCAGATAATACAACACGATTTCCTTTACCTGATAAATCATTGAAAAAAGATAGCGCTTCAGAATAGTTGTCAAATCCATGTTTAGAAATACCCCAGGTAACAAGCCACGTTTTTTTTATATTTGCAGAATCCGTATCATCGTTCATTTCTTTTAAAAAATAATACATGGGTAAATTATTTAAAAATTTGTTTACTGATTATTTTATTATTAAAGATAAAAATAAATGCTCTTAACAGTTATGTAACACACAACATTATTATTATTGTAAACAAAATATGATTAATTTAACAAATATGTTTTATAACAGTATCTTTAGCTCACCACATCATTGACAAATTTGTGGGGATATATACCTCAGAAACATTACACAAAAAGAGAGAAACACTCTTCATTTGTTGATAAATTAAGATTACCTAGATTTAGACTATAGGGCAAAAATCATTCTGCTAAAAGATGAAGGATATACCGTACCGGAAATACGAAAGATCACAAATCATCATGACAACAATATCAGAAAATGCATACACCGATTTAATGAAAATGATGTGGAAGGAATAATATCCAAAATACATAAACATAAACCAATCAAAATTTCTGACAAGATAGAAAAATAGATTGCACAAATAGCAACCAAAAATCCGGGCAAATACAAGTTTACTTTTTAGAAACGGCTCTGTTCACTTAACGAAAGATCTATATCTGCAGACATCCTATTTCTTATAAATGATCAAATTCACCAGAAATAGAACATCCACAATTGCAGTAATGCACTCTTTGTGTCTATTTTTTTGGGTTTGAGTTTACGAAGTACTCTAAAGCATTATCTATTTTTTCTGATAGTAAACGGAGTTACGTGTCTATCTGGAACTGGGTACAGTGTTTGGGATCTGATACTGTCTATAAGAGTAAACGAATATCCGCTTTTATCATTAATGAAACAGTAATCCAAATAGGCTGGAAACACTACTATCTGTGGATTGCTACCGAACCGCTACATCGGTCTATCATCAGAATCTTTTAGATAAAGATCTGAGTGTAGAATATGCTTGTTGCCATTCAATTCATTGAATCTTTAATTAGCAAATATGGAAAACATCTATTTACTCTGATGGAGGTACTTGGTACCGAGGTCTGCGTTGCATTGGGACTGAAACACTATCTACATTCACCTTATGAAAAACTTTTGATAAGAAATTGAGAGTAAACCAGTATTTAAAAGACGGAATTGAATGTTTTGATGATTACTATCCATGTATAAAAAAGACTGTAATTTAGTACACATTTACAAATGGATATCATTTTATGTTTCAATCTATAACGATACTAAAAATAATAAATTTAAAACAGATTTAGGAGGCGAAATTATCTTGAATTAAGATCCTTAAAAACAATACACTGCAAATAAAATAAATCAGAAAGAAAAAATTGGTCATCATTACAACTATTCTGGTTTGTGTTCATATAATGCCAAAAATAAACAATAATAATTATCTAATGTTATAAATCCATCAGTAATTCCTAGCCACTATATTTTCTCAAATTACCATTTGGTGTACCTTCACGACCATTTTCATGCAATATTACTAAAACTTTTTCTACCATCAAATTATCATCACTTTCTGGTTCAAATCGTATATAATTTGAATATTGGTCTAGTTCATTACATATTATTCTTGAAATTTCATCATTAACTGTATATTCTACAATATTTTCTAGTAATACATTTTTGATATTGCAGATTATTTTGCTCGGAATTTATTGGAAATTCATATAGGAAAGCATCTCTAAATCGATTCTTTCATTTTTTCTAATTCAAATTCGTATCCTCCAAGCCCTAAATATACTTTTCCGTCTTTCTGGAAATTAACTGATTTTATTTTTGTAACAAATTTCCCAAAATATGACTTTGTTTTTATATGATCGATTAAATATATATAAATTATATTTCAGTAAATAAAAGAATGTGTTTATTAGCAAATATTAAAATAAATATGAAAAATTTATATTTTCATGTTTATTTATTATATTTTTTTCGATTTCTACTATTGATGAATATCAAAACACTATTTATATTTAAGAACCGTATTAAATAATTGAAGTACATACATATCTTAAGTCACATTATTTTCTATTTTTATACACTATCAATTATAAATAAAGTTAAAAAATCTTTATGGTTATTAGATTTACGATTGTATTGAAGACAAATCATTATTTTATAAATAATTTTCTGTTATCGTGCCTATGCATGGTTATATTGGCTTTAAGTGTTGATTCACTTTTAAGTTTTGAAAAACAGAAAGGATATTCTTCGGATTCATTACCAAATAATTTTCAAATCGATGCAAGTAATGGAATTTCTACTTTATCCATAAATTCTGTTACTGAAGAAAAAATGGAACGAACGATTCAAAATATGGAAGAAAATATTGATATAGTATTACCCTCGATGGAAGATTTTCAGAAATTTAAAAATGAAATTCATCAGATGATGGAATCTCAAATAGCAAATCAATATATTGTAATATTAAAAAACAACTATTCGATTTCATCAGAAGATCAGTTAAATTTATCATCTATCATAAAGGAAAAAAAAGTTGAATTATTAAACCAGTTTGATGACGTTGTAAAAGGCGTTACGATAAAAATCAATGACCCACAAACACTTGAAGACATTAAAAACAATCCTAATGTTGCATTTGTAGAAAAAGATCAACTTGTCTATATATTTGATCCTTTTAATGAAAACCTAACACAATTTTCTTCACAGATTATACCTTATGGTGTTGATAGAATAGATGGAGATTTGAGCTCAACTAAATCTGGTAATGGCAACGGAAACGTCGATGTTGATATTGCAATTTTGGATACAGGAGTTTCGTTAACTCATCCTGATTTAAATATCTATAAACAAGTTACTTTTGTTTCAGGAACAACTAATGCAAATGATGATAATGGACATGGCACACATGTTGCTGGAATTGCTGCAGCAAAGGACAACTCCCAAGGTAGTGTAGGTGTTGCGCCTGGTGCAAGAATATGGGCTGTTAAATTACTTGATTATAATGGATACGGAACAATTTCAAATATAATCAAAGGAGTAGATTATGTAACCAAAAATGCGAATAAAATAGACGTAGCGAATCTTAGTTTTGGATGTGAATGCACGTCAGAAGCAATGAATTTGGCTATAAATAAAGCTATAAAAGCAGGTGTTACTTTTGTAGTCGCAGCCGGAAATAGTGGAAAAGATGGAAAAACATTTTCGCCTGGAAATAACCCTAATGTGATTTCAGTTTCTGCAATTGTTGATTCAGATGGAAAATGCGGTGGAATGGGAATAAATACGCGTTACGGTAATGATGATACTTTGGCGACATTCAGTAATTTTGGTAATACTGTAGATATTGCCGCACCGGGAGTGAATATTTATTCGACTTTCAAAGACGAGTCATATGCCACTTTAAGCGGTACCAGCATGGCTTCTCCATATGTTGCTGGGGCAGTGGCATTATACAAGAGTACTCATCCATCCGCTTCTCCATCTTCTGTTTTTGATACTTTGGTCTCATCAGGGTCTACAAAACTAACCTGCGATGGCAAAGGTTTTGGTTCCTTTTCGGAAGATAAAGATAGTAAAAAAGAACCCGTATTATACGTCAAAAACTTTTAACCTAATTTATTTTTGATTTTTTTTACCCGACATTAATTTACGAATTCAACTAAGATCACAAAGATTAGAATTATTAGTATTTGTTTTTATAACAAATTTCTATAAATCTTTAGAGTAGTATCTTAAATTCAATTTAAATATTTGATTTTATCAATAACCCCTGTATTAATATAATGAATAAAATAATTTTTACATTTATTACACTATCATTTTTTGTTGTCTCTGCCTTAGTCTTTGGTATAAATCAAGCTGTTCATCCTGTAATATCGAACGATAACTTTACTTTTTCGAATAATGCCATTATAAATAATAGTAATTCCTCAATTCATGGAAATAAAGAAAAATTCGATCTTAATACTAATCCAATTAAACCTGATTTAGTAATTGAAAATAATTATGATGTTCCAAATAATTTTACTAGGGATAATAATATCTCATCAACTGATGATGATTTACCATGCAAAATGCCTCCATGTCCTCTAGGTCATGTTTGTATTCAATTATGTCCAGATTCGTTGGTTTCTTAATCTAATCTTAATTTAAATTTTATAAAAATTAATTGTAATCCTTTGAGTTTTCATTTAGATTCAAAGGAGATTTCAGCAAATTCACCGAGATATTGAATTTATCCAAAGAAATAATTTTGATAAATAATATAGATAATAACGAAAGAAATCTATATATATTGTAATATATATTACAGTATGTAATATGACAAACATTAGGTTTGATCCATGGGGAATGAAAAACAAACTATTTGCAAATTTCGGGCTAGAATTTGGAGAAATTGAAGAAATGATGAATAGTATTTTTAGAACTATGGCTGAACGAAGTAATTATTTTGAGGATTCACAGCCTTATTACTACGGTTATCAAATCACAATAGGGACTGATAATAAACCTCATATTCGTGAATTTGGTAATTTGAAATCCCAAAGAGGTTTTGTAGAACAAAAAAGTATGAGAGAACCATTAATTGATACTAGCATAAATGAAAAAGAAAATAATTTTATAGTAACCGCTGAATTACCAGGCGTCAATAAAGAAGATATCAAGATATCACTAACTGATTCTTCAATTATATTGAACGCTGAACATGGAGAGAAGAAATATCATACAGAAATTCCTTTTGATATAGAACTGGATGGCACGACTGCTAAAGCGACATATTCCAACGGTATATTAGAACTTAAAATAAAACTAAAAGAAACTAAAAAAAGAATTTTTAAGGATATTAAAGTTGAATAAATGGATTTATTCTAATTATTTTGGAGACAATAAAAAACCATGATTAATGGTCCAGAACATGATATAATGTTACGTGTCGCTGAAACTTATCCTAAATTTGTTGGTAGAGGAGTCTGTGTCGTAGATCCAAAAGTAATGAAAGATCTTGATTTGGTTCCAGGAGATGTTATTGAAATTTCAAGTCAGAATAAGAAAAGCTACGTTCTATTATGGTCAAGTCAACCTTCTGATTATGGCCGCGGTTTGGTCAGAATTGATGGTTATACCCGAAATAACATCTCTGTAGGTATAGATGATATTGTAAATATTAAAAAAGTTGCAGTAAAAAATGCTACTCAGATCGTTTTGTCACCTACTGAAGAGCTAAACATTACAGGTTTAGAAGAACATCTTCCTGAATTACTTGAAGGTAGAGTTTTGACAAAGGATGATACTATATTGCTAAATGTGATGGGTAAAAAACTTGGATTTGTAGTAAATTCATCTTCTCCTACTGATGTCGCATTGATGATAAATTTAGATACTAACTTTGTAATAAGTTCAATTCCAAAATCTGTATCAAAAAGTATCTCTAGAATAACCTATGAAGATATCGGTGGGCTGAAAAATGAGGTTCAGAAAGTGAGAGAAATGATAGAACTCCCATTAAGACATCCTGAAATATTTGAGAGAGTCGGCATAGATGCTCCAAAAGGCGTGTTATTATTTGGACCGCCAGGTACTGGAAAAACATTATTAGCTCGTGCTGTTGCAAATGAAACAAATGCTAATTTTTACTCTATAGGCGGACCGGAAATAATGAGCAAGTTTTATGGTGAAAGTGAAGAAAAATTAAGAGAAGTATTCACAAAAGCAGAAGAAAACGCACCAAGCATAATTTTTATCGATGAAATTGACTCCATTGCTCCCAAAAGAGAGGAGGTTTCTGGTGACGTAGAAAAAAGAGTTGTATCTCAACTTTTGACTTTAATGGATGGAATTAAACATAGAGGTAAAGTTATTGTCATAGCTGCAACAAACCGACCAGATGCACTCGATCCAGCTCTTAGACGACCTGGAAGATTTGATAGAGAAATAGAAATAGGGATACCCGATGAAAATGATCGTTATGAGATACTACAGATTCATACACATGGAATGCCATTACAAGAGAATTTAGATCTTTCTAGATTTGCGAAAATAACACATGGTTTTGTTGGTGCAGACCTTGAGGTATTAGCTAAAGAAGCTGCTATGAGATCTCTAAGAAGAATCCTACACGAAATAAATCTTGACCAATTTAAACAATCAAAGATTCCACTAGACGTACTTAATAAAATCAAGATTACTGAAAATGATTTTGAAGAAGCCCTTAAGGAAATTCCTCCATCTGTAATGAGAGAAGTTTATGTCCATAAACCTAATATAAAATGGGAGGATATCGGAGGTTTAGAGAATATAAAAGAAGAATTATCCGAGGCAATCGAATGGCCATTAAAATACAGTGACTTATTTCAAGAAGCAGACGTAAGGCCTCCAAAAGGCATTTTATTGTACGGTCCACCCGGAACTGGAAAAACAATGATAGCAAAGGCAGTTGCTACTACCTCAGAAGCTAATTTCATTAGTATTAAAGGCCCAGAATTGATTTCAAAATGGGTAGGGGAATCAGAAAAAGGTATTAGAGAGGTATTCAGAAAGGCAAGACAGGCTTCACCATGCGTGATCTTTTTTGATGAAATTGATGCAATTGCTTCAAGAAGAAGTTCCGGAGAATCAGGAGATTCACATGTGACTGAAAGATTGGTTAGTCAGATGCTAACTGAGTTAGACGGATTAGAGGACCTCAAAGGTGTCATCGTTATAGCCGCAACCAACAGACCTGATATGATAGATGAGGCATTATTAAGACCGGGGAGATTTGATAGAATATTGGAAGTTCCAATTCCAGATAAAGAGGGAAGAAAAAAAATCATTAGCATTAACTTAGAAAAAAAACCTATTTCTGCCGAAGTTAATATTGATAAACTAGTTCAGGAAACCGATGGATTTACCGGTGCTGATATATCCTCCCTAGTGAACACAGCTGCTCTTTCAGCGATTAAAGAACATATCTCTCAAAAAACAAAACAAGCAGATTTGATCAATTATGAAAAAAATAAGTACAATACGGACAAAAATATTTCAACAAAATCTCTTTTGATATCAATGAAACATTTTGAATCTGCATTAGAAAAAATGACAAGAAAAAAGAAATCCACTCTTGTCAATAGTATTACCTAGAAACAAATTCTCATTTTCATATTTTTTTATAAATTTAAATTCTGCCAAAAAACGTTATTTTTTGTTTTGATTTTGATAAGGTTATACTAGTTCAATCTTTGACCGAATTATCTAAAAAAACTGATGGAACTTTAGATAATTCATCAATTTTCCAGTGGCAACTCCAACAAAAACCACAAGTTACGCAAGTAAATTGAGTTCTTAAATTGCATGATTTGCAAAGGATATATTTTTGTGATAATGTATCTCTTATGAATTCATGTTTAAAGAACCTATTTAATTCCCTTGAGATTCTTGCTTTCATATTATGCAGTATATAATACAGCAAACTAAACTATATCTTTTATGGAAAATAGTTCTACATATTTGATCAATAAATAATTTGCATATGTTATTTTTGCAACTGTTCTTAACATGTATTTGGTCAAATCTATATTAATCTAATATACCGGTTGGTGTTGCTTAATGTTTTTATTATATATTTTTATTCTTTTTAACTTGATGGAAAAACAAAATTTAAACATTGCAAAAGAAAAAACCGTCTCTGAAAACTATTTTCGCGGTGAGGTCGTTATACGGGAAGTTTTAAATGAAGAATCCTCTCTAGAACAAGAAATGTATCATGTTTTATTCAAAAACGGTGCTATAACCAATATTCATTATCATGAATCAGAACAGATACTAATATGTACTAATGGTATTGGTATTGTTGGATTATTGTGTAATGATACAAACCTAATTGAATTTAAAACTAGTAATATCGAATCAATTAAGATACTAAATGAGGACGATGTAGTTTGCATCCCAAAAAACAGACTGCATTTTCATGGTTCACTAAATAAGAATGATTTTTCTCATATTGCAATTAGAAGAAAACATATTATTGACAATAACACAGAAAGATATGCTTCTACCATCTGGGAAATTGATTTACTAAATAATCTTCTAAAATACGATAATTCAAAAATAAATATGACTCGATTAAGGATTTGGGAAATAATTAATTCAGAAATTCAAAAATGTATTGATTAAAAAAATATGTTTATGGACATCCTTCCATCTTTTGGATATAATATCCATTTTCGTTAATTTCTTTTTCTACAAAACCCGGGGCTTCTTGAATATGACAAAATTGACATTCTTCTTGTGTCATTTTCTGTCCATCTTGTCCTACTGTTTGTAGATACTGTTTTCCATATTCTATAGCTTTCTCATGTGGCACACTTGCTTCAACAATAACATCAAAATGCATGATTTTTCCATCCTTTTTCGTTACATATGTGTCATATACCGCACATTCCATAATCTTATGCTCTTATAACCAACATTTATTCATATCTTAGATTTTATAATTTATGAACAATAACGATTTATTTTTAATTTCTTTTTTCATCTCTATATTTATTAAACCAATTGCAGAATTTTTTTGTTGCAATAAATCTGTGTGATATTTGGTATTTTTTTCCATTTTCATGCAATTGACCAAATGAAACAGTAAATCCTTCTGGCACAAAAATTGGATCATACCCCCAGCCAAAACCTAACTTTTTTTCTACAATTTTTCCATTTATCTCTCCCGTAAAATATTTTTCAATATTGTTATCAAAATAAGCAATAACTGCTTTAAAAACTGCTTTTCTATCCCTGATATTTTTTAGGAGTTTTAAAATACCATCATTTCCGATAGTTTCATAAATAAATGAAGAATATTGTCCCGGAAATCCTTTTAATTCCTCAATAAACAATCCATCATCTTCTACCAAAACTGGTTTTTGGATAAAATTATACGCATCTTTCGCTTTTTGTTTTGCAATTTCTTCTATCCTCTTGGATTGAATTTCAATTAAATCTTGTTTAAAATATTGTATTTGTATATTATTTTTTAACATTACAGGTAAAATTTCATTAAATTTATTTTTATTCCCACTTACGAAAAAAATAGTATTATTCAATTATCAACTTGTTAAATTCTCGTTTTAGATTTATAATTTTTTCATTTTTCAATCAATTCTGGCATATCTTCCTCTATTCTCTATTTCTTCAATATTTTTTAAAATTATTTCAAGATCTTTTTTATTTGTGACTTCAGAATATCCATTTATGAAATTTTTGTATGCTCTCTCGTAGATATTTGCATGTACACTCCCTAGAATTTCTTTCATTAATCTTAAATCTACAGCTTTATCTTCAAATCTCTGTGAAAAAAAAGATAATCCAAAATCAATTAAAACAAGTTGATGTTTATTGATAATAAAATTAGCACTTGTTAAATCTCCGTGAATTATATTTTTTGAATGGAGTAAACCAGCATATCTTCCCATTTCCAAGCATATTTTTTCCGAAATAATATCTTTAACATTTTTTCCTTCTATGTATTCCATTATTATCTCTCCTTTACTAGGATCCTGAAAATAGATGAAAGGTGTTCTTACTTCTGCATTCTTTGCAGCACTTATGATGTTGACTTCACGTTTAGTTCTTTTTTTCCTTATGTATTCATCAACTTTATAGTGAAAATAAGATTTCGGATTTCTTATTTTGGATATTGCTTTTTTTTTATACCATTTAGTTAAATAAATGTCTGCTTCTGCTCCCTTTTTTATGAGTATATACTGCAATGATAATATATCCATTAATATTAAATAAAAATGTGAGTTTTGTAGACCCTTATCCGGGAGAAAAATTAATCCAACAAGAAGATTGTTCTGAAGACGAACTTAAAACTGGTTTTCTCACGCTTACTAATAAGCGACTTATTTTCGAAAAAACCGAAGGTACAGTGGCTACTTTGTCAAAAAAAACATCTGAATTATTATTGAATATACCATTAAATAAAATAAGATCTTGTACCTCCGAAGGATTTTTGATTAAAAAAATTGTGGTCCATCTAATTACCGGTGAAATTTATAAATTTGGTGTATTTAGTACTAAAAGGTGGGCTACTTTGGTTAATGAACAAAAAAACACCTTTACTCTTAATTAGTTTCTCCAATTTATATCTACTGTATTAATTCTCCATCCTTGTCTAACAAACGTATTTTCTACTGTAATTACTCGTTTTGTAGAAATATAATCCATAATTCCCGTCCAGGCAATTTGTGCTCCATTATCTCCAGCATAATTGTAAGGACATTTGTATAATCTTCCGTTCTGTCTTTCGGTTGCCTTTTCTAGCATTTCTAATAACCTCTGATTCGCAGAAACACCACCTACGATTAACACCTCTTTTTTCCCCGTAAATGACATTCCTCTTTCAACAGTTTCAGTTAGCATGGCAAAAGCTGTTTCTTGGAGAGAAAAACAAACCTCATTAATTTTCTCCTGTTTGGTTTCGTTTTTTAAAATAGAATTTTTTGAAACTATTGATTTTGCACGAGTTAATAATCCAGAAAATGAAACATCATTACCTTTTATTATTATCGGCATCTGAATGTATTTGTCTGAAAGTTTTGCAAACTTTTCGATCATATTTCCACAAGGGGATGATAATCCTATGCTTCTTCCAAATTGATCAAATAACTGTCCTATGGTTATATCCAATGTTTCGCCGAAGATTCTCCAGCGTTTATTAGAAAATATCAGAATCATGGTATGACCACCAGATACAAGTAATACTAATGGATTATTCGCACCAGTCAACATAATCCCTAATTCTACATGTCCAACAGCATGATTAATTGGAACGATTGGTTTATTGTAAAAAGACGCGATGGCTCTAGCTACTACTGCACCCACTCTTAAACATGGTCCAAGTCCCGGTCCCGCAGAATAAGCCACAATATCAATATCTTTAATTGAAACGTTTGCTTGTTCAAATACGATTCTTAAAATTTTTTCTGCGTTGTTCATATGATTTCGTGATGCATCACGTGGATGTATTCCTGAACCTTCAGGAGGTTTGTATATACTTCTAGCCTCAGATAATATTTTGTTATTTTCCTCGTTACTTACTATAGAGCAACTAAATGTATGAGCGGTACTTTCAATACCCAGACATTTCATATATTATTTATCCCCTTCTTGTTGTAGATACTATTTTTATGACATCATTATTATTAAGAACATGTTCTGCTCCTAATCTTTGGTTAGTTCTAACATCTATGGCATAAAGAAATCCATTGCCCAAATCTGCATGTATCATCGTTGCTAATACTTTTGCTGTTGTTCCTTTATTGACTAATAATGCATGTGGTAATACGTTACCTTTTTTATCGGATAATTTTATATCGTCTTCTACAGGATACACTACAATAGTTTTTAACACATCAAAACAAATTTTATTGATGATTTCTTGTATCCCAGTTGTTCCATATTTTTTTAGATATTGCTTAATTAATTCCAATGCATGTCTTTGTTGGAGATTTAGCGACTCTTCATTTTTTATCTTAAAATCCGAATCACCGGGTAAATAAAACAAAAGTCCTTTTGTAGATGCCCTCCTCAACACTACTTCAGCTTCTGATGCGCATGGTACTATCTGATATCCCTTTTCTCTAATTTTTTTTATATTTTCTTCAGAGGAATGAAGGTCTGATTTATTTGCCGCTATTATTAACGGTTTGGATTTCTTTCTAATTTTTTTTGCAAAATTCAATATTTCATCATGTGTCCATTCATCAGGTCTTTTACCTTTCAATCCCAATTCCATAAGAGTTTCAATGATGAGCTGCTCTGGAACAGCAAGTCCAGACATTTTTTTATATAAAACATCTTCTATTTTCAAATTCCGAGTTTCTAGATCTTTTACTGTCTTATTCCAATCTTTGTTTATTATTGAAAAAAACCATAGGTCAAATTCTTCTTCGACAAATTTAATATCTTCAAGTGGATCTCCATTTCCTGGATCGATAAATCTCCCTTCAAAATCAGTTGAACCAGAAATATCTACTACATGAATTAATCCATCAGCCTGACGTGAATCATCCAAAAATTTGTTTCCTAATCCTTTGCCTAAATGAGCTCCGGGGACTAGCCCAGCAACATCAATAATTTTTACAGGAATAAATCTTATTCCATCTATACACATTGAATTATTTGGATTATCTTGGACCTCAAATTCTCTACAAACACAATTTACCCTAACATGAGTTACACCTAAATTCGGATTTATAGTGGTAAACGGGTAATTAGCCGTATGGACGGACAGGTTAGTTGAAGCATTAAAGAAAGTTGATTTACCGACATTTGCTTTGCCTATTAGGCCAATTAACATTATCTACTCATTTGTTATCTAGTTATTTTGAATTATATAATTTTATATGAATTGTTTATATCCCCATTTTTGTTTATGATCTATATTGGCCGGTCTCATTGCATTATACCGTCATGGTGAAACACTAAAAAAATCCCAAGAACAGGGAACGATTGTTTATCTTATTCGTGCCATGAGATTATTACAACATAGAGGTAAAGCCTATTGGAAATTAATATTCGATCAAAGTTCAATAGACGGAACTGGTTCCTTACCTAATGACAAACGGATTGTTGATATTATTAAAAAACGAGGAATCTCTGGAAAACTAGGGTTAGGTTATCTTTCAAAAAGACCGCCAATCTATAACTGTATGAATCATATAGATATAATTTTTGATGGTTTTCTTGTAGATACAGAAAAACTGTATCTTCATCCTTCAATAGGTTCATCCAAAAACTATGACCATCTTTATCAAATTTATTATATTTTCGTCAATTTCATGATTAAAAATAAAAATCCTGAATACGCCGCAGAATTTCTAGATAGACATCTGAGAGGAAATATTATTATGAAATTTGGGGATGAAATATATTCATATAGAAATAGTAGCGGATTTAAACCACTCGTTTTTGCTTCGAACGACGAAATATCCATTCTTTCTTCTGAAAATTTATTAAAAACCTATTTCCCAAAATTAAATTTTTATGATGTAGATATGGGAAATTTATTAAAAATCAGTGATAAAAACAAAATTGAGGTAATTGCTAAAGTTGAAAAGAATCCTATGATGATGGATCCTTTTGAATTTATAAGAGAATATCATGTAACGTCGGAATTTAATGGTAAAAGCATATATTCAATTAGAAGAAATATTGGAAAAATTCAGGCAGATTTTTTGTCAGCAAATGTGGATTTAGATAGTGCATATGCAGAACCAGACTATACTCGTCCTATGGCATTAGGATTTGGTATCCAATACAAAAAATTTAACCCAAATTTTGAAATGATCGAAGGTATCATAAAAGATCGTTACGATGACGCAGACCATATGATTGATTTTTCAGAACAGGAAAGCAAAAACAAGTTATTATCTACTGGTAAATCATTAAAATTTGTAGTTCCCAAAATTGATACCATCCAAAATATTGCCTCTATTCAGGGTACAATTCAAACTGGGAGTACTATAAGGGAAACAATATATTACATGAATAATTCTGGCATTTCAAATATAGACGTTATTGTAAATTACGTACCAACAATTGATGGAAGACAAGTCGGTCTTTATACACATAACAGAGAATTTATCGCAAGTAAATATGTTGGTAAAGTGTCCAATTTAAATGACCTAAATTATAATATATCTCGAGAACTACATTGCAATAATATATACTACAACTCGCCTTCTATGCTTGCTAAAGGAATAGGTATTTCGGAAAAAAATTTATGGTTTCCAGAATGGATTCGTTTTTTAGATTATAAAAAATAAATCACAACAATGAAATTAATTGATTCTAAGGTATTACTATCTGATTTTCATTATGATAAAAAGTATTATATCAATAAATTATATCTAAAGCAATATCTTAAACATTTTGACAGCATTTTTGGTGATTACTATGTCATTAAAGCATTTCTTTATACAAACCAAGGAAATTTTGAAATTATATATTCTGAGGGCTATAATGATAAAAATATTTTAGAAGACATTTACAATTTTTTAACAAAATATGAGGGAATTGCAAATTTATTAAATAGGATAATTATTGAATTAGAATCAAATACAAATTAATTTCAGATTATTTTCTCCAATTCACTTAACTTGTTAATTCTGTATTTCCAATTAAATTTATGATTCCATGGTTGAGAAAATAAAATTCCTTTTTTTGGTTTCTTGATACCGATCAAGTTCATAGGATAATCATCAATTAACACATCAAATGGATAAACATGTTTTGAGATTTTGTTATGTATGAATGAAATACCATCAAAAATAATGTCGTGCAATTCAAGCCATTTGATTACATATTCTATAGTATTCTTATCTCGTTTTGTTAGTAATAAAATATTATATCCTTTATTTTCAATTTTCTTAAGAGTACCAGCGAGTCCTTCTTCTGTAGTCCATACAAAAGTAAACAGCATTTTACACTTCTCTTCAGTAATTGGTATGATATTTGGAATTTCCCACTCTGTTATATTCTCTTTTTTGTATTTTGTATTATTTCTTTTATTATACTCATCTACCCATGTAATTATCACATCGGCTAATACTGAATCCAAATCAAAAGCTATTGTATTTTCAGACATTTTAATAATATTTCTACTATTTCTCCTTTATACTATCAATTGGTGAAATATGTTTCTATCCATCTATTCGTATATCTTGTATTATTTTGTAAAACGACTATTCTTGAAATTTCACTTTCATCCATAATGCTAAAGTTGTCTACTTCTGCAACTATTTTTTCAGCAATTTCTTGAACCTCTGACATTTCCAACATCGCAGTTTTATGTAATCTTTGAGTTGACATCCCTATGTGCATATATGATTTTAATTCTATGAAATGAGGGTTTCCAATTTCTACAATTTCTGGAAATTCATTTACAAAATTATTATTATCATTATACTTTCTTAACATTGTTATTCTCAAAACTGTTCTTGTATTCATAGCGGATAACAATTTTAAACTTTCTAACCATCTATTCCATGCATCTTTGTATTTGGGTCTATTTATTTGATAAAACGTTTTTTTATTTGTAGCATTAGTAGACAAATACAATTGTGTAGGTAGAGCATCTTCATTTACTAATCTTTTAAGCATCTCTGGTTCTTGACCGTTAGTAACCAAAAATATTGATTTTGTAGACGGTAATGTCCTTAGATATCTGATTAATTGAGGAAGTTTTGGATACATGGTCGGTTCACCTGATAGCGAAATTGCATAATGCTGCGGTAAAAGTGATTCATCGATCTTGATTTTTTCATTTTTTTTGTTTCCATAAAAACCTACTATTAACTTCCTTCTTTCTTCAAGTAGATGATTTACTATTACATCTGGTTCATCTACTAATTCCGACGGCATATTTAATGTATCATAAAATTCAGTTGGTCTCCAACAATATATACATCTATTCTCACAATTAAGTGCAGTTGGAGTCATTTCCATACATCGGTGAGTGGAAATTCCATAAAATTTATGTTTATAACAATTTCCTTCATTCGCAAAGGATTTTTTTGTCCAATGACATAACTCTACTGCAGAATGATTGAAAACACCATATTTTGCTTTTTTTAATTTTGATTGCAATACCGGACTGATATGAATAAGGCTAGAATTAGATTCATGATTGATATATTCATCTGAACAACTCATTTTATTCTTAACATTTGAAATAAATAAAATTTGATATTTATAACTTAGCAAAAATCCTTTATAGATAAACGATATAAAATATTGTTTAATACTGGTTTTTTTATAATATTTCTTTGATATATTTGGATACATCTGAAATAATGAAAATTGGTCTCAAATTGGCAGGCTGGAAAAAAATTCCGCACGATAGTACCATTCACTTGGAAGGGAAAAATATCTCGAAAATTTTGTTAACCATTGATGTTACCGTTTCTGAACTTTTACTGGCTAAAGAACTTGACTGTGATTGTGTAATTGGACATCATCCGATAGGCATAACTCATATAAATTTTTCAAGAGTATTTAATAGACATCTTGATTATATGTTAGAACATGGAATTTCACGAAAAAAGGCAAAAATACTAGTGGGTTCATTGGTGGAAAGGGTAAATATTAGAACTCATTCATCAATATATAATCAGGTAATCGATGCTGCAAAATTACTGAATCTTCCTCTTGTTAATATTCATCAACCTCTCGATGAATACATGCGTCAGATAATTTATAACAAAATTTCCCAATCCAAACCAAAAAAGATACAAGATATTATTAATATTTTAGATGATATCCCTGAATTTCATAACGCTGCTACAAAAATTATAGTTCCATATGGCAATATCGATAATAATGTAGACAAATGGGCATTAGTGATAGCTGCGGGAACCAATGGTGGATATCAAATCGCTAAGGCATATTTTGAACACGGAATATCTACAGTTATTTATTTACATATCGATTATTCGGACCTGCTAAAACTTCGAGAAAGCAAATCCACGGGAAATTTAGTTGTATTGGGACATTTGGCAGGTGACTCTATAGGTATAAATGGTTTGTCATCCGAATTAATCAAAAGAGGGGTAGAGGTTGTTAAACTGGGAATTTTATAATAAAATCATTTTTTGTTCTCAAAAAAATTTTTTCTAACAATTATATAACATATTCTTAATCGATATTATCATGGCCTTCGTAGTATAGCCTGGTTAGTATAGGCGGCTGTGGACAATATGATAGAAACCGCTCGAGGAGGGTTCAAATCCCTCCGAAGGCCCGTATTCTTGCCATGAACTTAATCTGTGCCAAGTAAAAAATTGCATTCTGATCGCAAGATGAGAAAATACTTATATGTGCTTTTTGAAAATGTAATTAGATCTATCTTTGAATAAGTATTATTTTATTAGATATTTTAAAAAATGGAATATTTTGGAGGATCTATAAGAATGTCTTCAGAAAAAAAAATCGTTAGAATAACTAATCATATTTTTCAACCAAAACATGAAATAATTCAAAAGTCCGAGGCTGAACTGGTTTTAAAAAAATATCACGTAAAAACAAACCAGATGCCATATATCTTAAGTTCTGACAAAGCAATTGAAGACTTGGATGTTAGGCCGGGAGATATAATTAAGATAACTAGGAAAAGTCCTACCTCCGGCGAAAGTGTATATTATAGATACGTTGTAGAAGGTTGATTGATATAATGAAAAACATTTCTATTGACATGTGGCCAATTATTAATGATATTCTTAAACGTGAAGGACTTGCACGTCAGCATTTAAATTCATATAATGAATTTATGGAAAAAGGTCTTCAAAGTATTATCGATGAAGTGGGAGAAGTAGAAATTGAAACTGCCGAGTATCCATATAAAGTAAAGCTCGGGAAAATAAAATTACAACAACCACGAATCATGGAACTGGATGGTTCTATGACTCATGTTGCCCCAGTAGAAGCCAGATTAAGAAATCTCACATATGCATCGCCTGCTATGTTAGAATGCAGTATAGTAGAAGATGGTAGAATATTAGAATCCCGATTTATTCACATTGGTGATATGCCAGTAATGGTAAAATCTAACGCATGTATTCTCCATAATTTAAATGAATTAAAACTGATCGAGTTGGGCGAGGATCCGCGTGACCCTGGCGGTTATTTTGTAATTAATGGTTCTGAACGAGTTATTGTCGGCTTGGAAGATCTTTCGTACAACAAGATTATAGTAGATATGGAAGAAGTATCTGGCACTCTAGTTTATAAAGCAAAAGTATATTCATCAATTGTTGGTTATAGAGCAAAATTAGAATTAATTTTAAAACCTGACGGTTCAATAGTATGTAAAATACCAGGTTCTCCAGTAGATATTCCTATAATTACGTTAATGAGGGCATTAGGTCTGGAATCTGATAAAGATATTGCAAGTGCAGTATCACTTAATTCCGCGGCTCAGGATGAATTGGAACCTTCTTTTGAAAAATCTGTTGATATTGTAACAAGTAGAGATGCAATAATATACATTAGTAAAAGAATTGCGCCAGGAATGCTAGAAGAATTCCAAGTCAAAAGAGCTGAAACATTACTTGATTGGGGTCTTTTACCTCATTTGGGGAAAAATCCCGAAAATCGGTCTGAAAAGGCTTTATTTATAGGTGAATCTGCTAGTAAATTACTTGAATTAAGTTTAGGTTGGATTGAGGGAGATGATAAAGACCATTATGGTAATAAAGTCATTAAATTCGCCGGCCAAATGTTAGCTGATCTTTTTAGAACAGCTTTTCGTAATTTAATAAGAGACATGAAATATCAACTTGAGAGGTCAGGCCAAAAAAGAGGTATTAATGCAGTGGGGGCCGCGATTCGACCTGGTATCATTTCTGATAAATTAAACAATGCTATAGCAACTGGAAATTGGGGACGAGGACGAGTTGGTGTAACTCAGCTGTTGGATAGAACCAACTATATGTCTACCATCAGTCACCTAAGAAGAATTCAATCTCCTTTAAGTAGGAGCCAACCCAATTTTGAAGCTCGAGATCTTCATGCAACTCATTTTGGAAGAATATGCCCTTCTGAAACACCTGAAGGCTCCAATTGCGGATTGGTGAAAAACCTTGCATTATCTGCAATTATTTCTGTAAGTATCCCATCAGCGGATATAATTGAAAAATTATATGAACTAAGAGTACAACATGTTGATGAAGCAGATGAATCATTACGTGGTGGCGGTTGTAGAATCTTTGTAGATGGGAAACTGGTTGGATACATTGAGGATGGTTTTGACTTATCAAATACTTTAAGGATGTTAAGAAGAAACGGCAAAATACATCCTCATACTGGAATCTATTTTTATTCTTCATTAAATGATAAAGCAACTAAGAGATTGTATATCAGTTGTAATTCAGGACGAATTCTCCGTCCACTTGCCATTGTTAGAGATGGTTCCTTACTGATCAATAATGAAACAATCGATAAAATCCAGAAAAAATTTCTTTCATGGGTAGATTTAGTTTACATGGGAATAATAGAACTGGTTGATGCAAATGAAGAGGAAAATTGTTTGATAAACATGGATTCGAATACGATCACTTCAAAGACTACTCATGTTGAGATATATCCACCATCACTTTTAGGCATAGGTGCATCAGTCATCCCATATCCTGAACATAATCAGTCTCCAAGAAATACCTATGAGAGTGCTATGGCAAAACAAAGCTTGGGTTTTTCTACACCACTTATGAATACAAGTACTTACGTAAGACAACATTTTATGCTATATCCGCAGATTCCTGTAGTGAGCACTAAAGCAATGAATCTTTTGGGTTTATCAGATCGTCCTACGGGTCAAAACTGTGTGGTTGCTGTATTACCATTTGAAGGATATAACATTGAAGATGCAGTGGTTTTTAACAAGTCATCAGTAGATAGGGGATTGGGAAGAACGTTTTTCTATCGAGTTTATGAAGCAGAAGCAAAACAATATCCTGGCGGAATGAAAGATGTCTTTGAAATACCTCTTTCTGATGCTAATATAAGGGGATATCGAGGAGAAAAAGCATACCGGTTATTGGAATCAGATGGTTCTATTATGCACGAATCAGTTGTTTCTGGTAGCGATATTTTGATAGGCAGAACTTCTCCGCCAAGATTTATGGAAGAATATAAGGAATTTGAAGTAAAAGGGCCGTACCGTAGAGATACTTCCGTAGGCGTCAGACCTTCTGAAAACGGTGTAGTTGATACAGTTATTATGACTCAATCAGTCGAAGGGGGTAAAATGTATAAAATTCGTGTTAGGGATATGCGTATACCTGAAATAGGAGATAAGTTCGCATCACGACATGGTCAAAAGGGAGTAGTAGGTATGTTGGTAAATCAAGAAGATTTACCGTATACTACAGACGGAGTAGTGCCTGATGTCATGATAAATCCTCATGCATTCCCATCAAGAATGACTGTGGGACAATTTATGGAATCTCTCGGTGGGAAAGCAGCATCACTGAGAGGTACTATAGTAGACGGTTCAGCATTCGTAGGGGAAAAACTAAATGATATTAAAGATATAATGGAGCAATATGGATTCAAATACAGTGGAAAAGAAGAGATGTATGACGGACGTACAGGAATAAAATTCCCAGCTGACGTTTATGTTGGTGTTGTATATTATCAAAAATTACATCATATGGTTGCCGATAAGATTCATAGTAGAGCTAGAGGTCAGGTTCAGATGCTCACAAAACAACCGACAGAAGGTAGAGCCAGAGGCGGCGGTTTACGATTTGGCGAGATGGAAAGAGATTGTTTAATTGCATACGGTGCATCAATGATGTTGAAGGATAGATTATTGGAAGAGTCCGACAAGGCAGAGGTAAATGTGTGTGAAAGATGCGGATTGTTATCGTATTATGATGTTAAACAAAGAAAATATGTTTGTAGAGTTTGTGGGGATAAGGCAAAAATATCCAATGTGGTAATTGCATATGCATTTAAATTGCTATTACAGGAAATGATGAGTCTTAATATAGCCCCACGTTTGATTGCAAAAGAGAGGGTTTAAGGAGTAGATATTATATGGATGAATTATCTAAAAATTTAGGTAGTATTAGATTTAGTGTTTGGTCTCCTGTAGAAGTTAGAAAGTTTAGCGTAACTGAAATAACTGCACCAGAAACGTATGACGAAGATGGCATGCCAGTACAGGGTGGACTAATGGATAATCGATTAGGGACTTTGGAACCTGGTCAAAAATGCATAACCTGTGGTAATACATCAGCAAGATGTCCCGGTCATTTTGGACATATTGAATTAGCAGAACCAGTTTTACATATTGCATTTGTAGACGATCTACATAAATTACTATTAACAACATGCAGATCTTGTAACAAGATAAAATTAAGTCAGGAAGAACTAGACAGATTTAGAATAGTACGCAATGATCGTGCTTCTTATGCTGTGATGACCTTGGATAATATCCGTGATGAGATAATCGAAAAATCTAAGAAAGTAAAAATATGCCCGCATTGTCAAAAAGAACAATATGAATTAATTTTTACAAAACCTACAATTTTTGTTGAAAAGACCGATATAGGAGAAAATAGATTACTTCCAATTACTATTAGAGAAAGACTCTCAAATATCAGTGACGCTGATTTATCTTTACTTGGATACGATCCTACTACTGCTAGACCGGAATGGTTTGTCTTGCAAGTATTGCCAGTTCCTCCAGTAACTGTAAGACCATCAATTATCTTAGAAACTGGAATAAGATCAGAAGACGATTTAACGCATAAACTAGTAGATATTATTCGTGTTAATCAAAGATTAAAAGAAAGCAAAGAGGCTGGAACTCCTCCACTAATAGTACAAGATTTAGTTGATCTACTCCAATATCATGTGACTACTTATTTTGATAATGAAGTATCTGGCATACCCCAAGCTCATCATAGATCTGGAAGACCGCTAAAAACACTAACACAACGGTTAAAAGGTAAAGAAGGACGATTCCGTGGTTCGTTGTCAGGTAAACGTGTAGACTTTTCCAGCAGAACTGTCATATCTCCTGATCCGAATTTAACAATTTCTGATGTAGGTGTACCGACTGACGTAGCTAAAAAATTAACAATTCCTGAAACTGTATCTGAATGGAATATTGAAAAATTAAAAAAGCTAGTAATAAATGGACCAAATATGTATCCTGGAGCAAACTACATAATCCGGCCTGATGGTGTGAAGATTAGGTTAGACTATGTTAGCGATAGGCAGGCTGTAGCTGATTCATTATCTCTGGGATATCTTGTAGAAAGACATCTGTCTGACGGTGATATAGTTATTTTCAACAGACAACCATCTTTGCATAGAATGTCAATTATGGCTCATCACGTTAAAGTACTACCGTACAGAACTTTTAGATTACATCCGGCTGTATGCACTCCATATAACGCTGATTTTGATGGCGACGAAATGAATCTTCATGTTCCACAAAGTGAAGAAGCAAGATCTGAAGCTGCACTTTTGATGAAGGTTCAAGATCAAATTATTTCGCCTAGATATGGCGGTCCCATCATTGGTGGAATAAGAGATTTTATTACCGGTGCTTTTCTATTAACAAAGGATGACACAATTCTAACTAAAAATGAATTCACTAACTTTGCTTTAATAGGTGGTTATAAAGGAACAATTCCAGAACCTTCTATAGACCAAAACGGTGAAAAATTTTATAGTGGGAAACAACTTTTCTCTTTGTTTTTGCCAAAAGATTTCAATTTTGTGGTGACTTCAAAGTGGAACAAATCAATAAAAGGCCAAGGAAAAGATGTAAAAATAAAAAATGGTCAATTAATTAGTGGTATTATTGACAAGGCATCAATTGGTGCAGAGGAACCTGATAGTGTTCTTCATAGAATTGCAAAAGATTATGGTAATAGGGCTGCTAAAAGATTTCTCGATTCAATTCTAATTATTTTAAAAACATACATTACACATAAAGGATTTAGTTATGGTTATTCTGATTTATGGCTGTCCGATGAGACAAGACTAGAAATAGATGGTGTTATTCAAAAGGCATATGCAAAGGTTGATGAGCTAATAAACCAATATAAAGATGGTAGTCTCCCACTAACTAGAGGTCTTGCTGCAGAAGAAGCATTAGAGCTTTATGTAGTAAACGAGTTATCTCGTGCTAGGGATAGAGCTGGACGATTGGCAGATCGCTCATTTCCTGACGACAATTCGGGAGTGATAATGGCATCAACTGGTGCTAGGGGGTCTACATTAAACATCGGACAAATGACTGCCTCTTTGGGACAACAATCAATTCGTGGTAAACGAATTAATAAAGGATATAGGAATCGCTCATTGCCTCATTTTCAAATTAATGAAACTAATCCGGATGCAAAAGGGTTTGTTAAATCAAATTATAGAGATGGTTTAAGTCCGTTAGAATTTTTCTTCCATGCAATGGGCGGAAGAGAAGGTTTAGTCGATACTGCAGTCAGAACACAACAATCTGGATATATGCAGAGAAGATTGATTAACGCTCTGGAACACTTGAAAATTGAATATGATTATACGGTGAGAGACCCTCATGGCAATATAATTCAATATTTGTACGGTGAAGATGGAATCGATCCTGCTAAAAGTGATCATGGGGAAGGAGTGAATATTCTACGAATGATTGAAAGTGAGTTAGTAGTTGATGATGGAAACAAAGCTACTGAAGAAGAAATTAGATACTATATTCAAGAAAATATTAAGAACTTTAATCCTAGAATTTTACAGAATCTTGAAAAAGCGTTACTGGAAAATCCCTTAAGTAAAAAAGGTATTGAAAAAATAATTAATAAAATCATCGATTTAACCGATAGAGCTATGGCTGAACCTGGAGAAGCTGTAGGTGTAGTTACGGCACAATCTATAGGTGAACCAGGCACTCAGATGACACTAAGAACATTTCATTTTGCTGGTGTCAAAGAAAGGAATGTTACATTAGGATTGCCAAGATTAATAGAACTTGTTGACGCAAGGAAAAAACCCGTTACTCCAACAATGGATATTTATCTAGATGAGGAACATAGAGTATCAAGAGAAAAAGCACTAAAGGTGGCTCGAGATATTATCTTTACGAAGGTAAGTGATTTACTAGAAAAATCAGATATTGACTATAGCGGTATACTTACTCTATATATATCTCAAGATCGCATTTCAGAAAGAGGCTGCCAGTCACACGAAGTACTTGAAGTGTTAAAGAGTTCCAAAAAGAAATATGAGGTTTCTTCAGATTCAAATGACTTGATTATAAAAATTGTGGTTTCCGGTGAACCTGATGCACAGACATTATTAGCTCTAAGGACAAAACTTTTGAACACACGGGTCAAAGGAGTTAATGATATTGAACGTGTAACCATAGTAAAACAGAATGAAGAATGGATAATTCAAACCGCAGGGTCCAACTTATCTAAAGTAATTCATATTGATGGAGTCGATACTACAAGAATTACTACTAATAACGTATATGAGATATGGCAAACTTTGGGAATTGAAGCTGCCAGAGTTGCATTGATAAAAGAAATTACTAATACTTTGGAAGAACAGGGGTTGGAAGTAGATATAAGACACATAATGTTAGTTGCTGATTTGATGACATCTAAAGGATACCTTCAACAAATAGGAAGACATGGGATCGCTGGAACAAAGACCTCAGTTTTAGCACGGGCTGCATTCGAAATTACAGTTCCTACCATAGCAAAAGCATCAATGGAGGGACAAATAGAGTCATTAAAGGGTGTGACAGAAAACGTTATAGTAGGCGCTAATGTTCCTGTAGGAACAGGAATGGTAGAACTATATATGAAGGTGAAAGAAGATGAAACTATTTGAAAAAGTTATTAAAGATGCGATTTCAAGTCAAAAATACAAAAGTGGTCAAAAAGAAGTATCAAAATCTGTAAAGGGTTCAAAATTAATAATCATTTCAAAATCGGTTAGTTCAGATTATATTAAATATATAACAAATCAAGCAAAATCTCACGAAGTACCACTAATCGAGTTTGATGGAAACTCTATTGAATTAGGAAAGGCTTGTGGTAGACCATATAGGATATCTGTTATTTCTCTACGTGCAATTTCTGATAATGATTTATCATTATTAATGTCGGAACACAATAAACAATAATTTTTTTGAGCTTTTAACAATTTTATCTTTTTTATTTTTCTTATCTCTATTATATCATGTCCTATGAATACTCATTAGCTATGGAACTAACAATATCTGGAACTATATCTCAAAGAAATCTCTTGTATTTGGATTAGCTACGTTTGGAAAATTTTTATTACTATTTTTATTTTTAGTTCCAATCAAGAATCTTATTCGTGAAAACATTACCAAAGTTAAACTTATTACTACATTCTATAACGAATGCGTAATAGAAATAAGACTAGTACCTGAAAAATTGATAGTTGTATTTATAATTTTGATGATACAATTAAAGTGATACAGAGGGAACGGAATCGACAATCAATCATTCTTTGAGTTAATGAGCAATTGATTTATCCTCTTAAATCAATCTTTTAAGCAATTTAAAATCAAAATTTAAATAATGCTTACTTACACTGCATGAGTATCGATATCTTTGATTAATATTCGTATAAATACAATCGTAAGAAGAGGAATAAACGATGACTGAAAAAATCAAATTAACATCTGATGAGCTACGTCTGATCTCTCTATTTCAAAGCATAACAACGGCGACTGCACGTGATTGTATTCTTGATGAGAAGATGGATCGAGTTATATTCGTGGTAAATAAAGGACAAATGGGATTGGCAATAGGAAAGGGTGGAACTACGATCAAACAGTTACAAAGCGTAGTTTCAAGAAAAGTAGAACTAGTTGAATATTCTGAAAACGTTTCTGATTTTTTAAGAAATATTTTGAATTTGGAGAATGTGAATGAAATAAAAATTAATAAAAAAGTTGACGGTACTACCCAAGCAGTTATTGTGGTAGACCCAAAAAAGAAAGGAATAGTTGTTGGCAAAGATGGGAGAAATGCTGAAAAAGCCCGTTTGCTTGCAAAACGATATTTTCATATATCTAATGTTTTAATTATTAGTCCGGATCAATTAATTCATAATAATGGAGTTGAAATGTAGGTTGGCAAAATCACCATTAGGTTTATTCGCAGGACGAGTTTTAAAATCTAAAAGAAATAGTTCCAGATGGGCTAATAAATATTATAAAAGAAGGATGTTGATGCTTGATAAAAAAACAAATCCTATGGAGGGTGCTCCTCAAGCTAGAGGAATTGTTTTAGAAAAAGTTGGAATAGAGTCAAAACAGCCAAACTCTGCTGTACGTAAATGTGTTAGAATTCAATTAATTAAAAACGGAAAATCTATTACCGCTTTCCTACCTCGGGACGGCGCACTTAATTTTGTTGATGAACATGATGAAGTTATTGTAGAAGGTATAGGCGGTTCGATGGGTGGTGCAATGGGAGATATTCCTGGAGTAAGATGGCAAGTTTTCAAGGTGAATGGTGTTTCTTTAAAAGAACTAGTTTACGGCAGAAAGGAGAAGCCTAGGAGGTAATTTTTATGAGTGGTAAAGAACAACCTAAGATATTGTTATTTAATAAATGGGATACATCCAAGATAGAAATAGCTGACCTAGGATTACAAAGAGTGATATCACTAAATCCTGCAGTATCCATTCCGATCTCATTTGGTAGACATGAACATCAGAGGCTAAAAAAAGCAGATGTAAATATTATTGAACGACTTGCAAACAAACTAATGCATTTTGGAAAAAAATACGCAAAAAATACTGGAAGAATGGGCGGAAAAAAGGCAAAAACACTAAATGTAGTGAAAACCGCGCTTGAGATAATTCATCTTGAAACTAACAAAAATCCGGTTGAACTTTTAGTAAAAGCGATTGAAAATTCTTCACCAAATGAGGATACTACACGAATAGTATATGGTGGTGTAGTGTACCACGTATCTGTTGATGTTGCACCTCTCAGGAGAGTAGATTTAGCATTAAAATTTATTGCTGAAGGCGTAAGAGAATCAACTTATTCAAATCCACAGATTATCGAAGAAGCTTTGGCCAAAGAGATAATCCTTGCAGCAAATAACGATATGTCCAGCCATGCTATAAAGAAGAAAAATGAACAAGAACGTATAGCAATGTCATCAAGGTAACACCACACAATATTTTATTAAGAGTATTTTTATATTCTAGTTAAATAACGTAATATTAATTGCAAGTGATATGAGTAGCAAAGACGAATTTGTGTTTTCTAAAACTGCTTTAATGAGTACCAGAGCAGGAAAAGATATTTTAAAACAAGCTCTTTTGAGAGAAAGGGGCTATAAACAATATAGTAAATATAAAGCAAAATATGAATTAGAATTTGAAGATTTTACAAAGAGATTTTTACTTTCCTTGCATGAACGTATAATCTCTGATGATTATCCTGAAGAAACAATAGTTAAATTTGCAAAAGAAATGGGATCAGATGAATTTTTACTTGACGGACAAAAAATTAAAGAGATGAAGTCCCGACTCTCAAGACCTGAAATTTTGTCTGATAGAGTACAGAGAATACTGAATTCTAATTTTATAAAAATGACCTTTCCGGTTTTTAATGCATTGTTTGATGGAGCCTCTACCTATTTTAAAAATGATGTTTCATTAGAATTAAGAAATGCCATTATTGATGGACATATAATAGCAATCGATTTGAGTGAACCAATGGACCGCATAATGGATAAGGATGAAGATCATGATTTTCTAGACGACTACCGGCTTATGAATCCGTATATTTTAGAAATTGCAAGAGAAAAAATATCACTGGGCGGCGATTCCGTTCTAAAGGCATTTGAAGATGGATTTAAAGATGCTAGAATTGGACAAATAATAGATTATAGACTAAAATCAAAACCAGAATCCATAAGTGACGAGCACATGATTGGTTGTTATAAAAAATATCGAGCAATTATGGGCACTGCAGGAAGAAATATGGCATTTAATCAACCTCCATTAAATGAAATTTATTATCTAGGGATGGCTAAAGCTAGTGAATCAGCAGGATGTGGAAATGAAATGCAAGATGCTATTAATGAAGGTACAATTAAGATTCCTTCCTGGCCTCTCTATTATTCTCTTATCACAAATGATATAAAAAAAGGGTTCGAATTAACTTTAAAGAAAAGCGAGATATATCTAGATGAAGCAAGATTGTCGTTAGAATTGCTTCCCGCAGAATTTGAATTGAAACCTTTTATAGAATTCCTATTTCTAACTGTAAGCCATTATAACCAATATTGGTATCATGATATAGTCAAACGAGATCTGTTCAAATATTTTGAAAAAACACTTAATACGGTTCATCGGTGAATTGGTCAGCCTTTACTATGATGTGGTCAGAAAAATACCGTCCTACAAAAATTGAACAATTCCTTGGTAACGAGGACGTACGCATAAACATATTAAAATGGTTGTCGACTTGGACAAGTGGAGCAAAACCACTTCTTTTGATAGGTCCTCCTGGGATTGGCAAGACTTCTTTTGTTACTGTAATATCTAAACAATTTAATTATGATTTGATTGAATTAAATGCCAGTGATTCGCGAAATTCGAATCTATTGGAATCGATAATTACTCCAATTTTAAATAATTCGAGTCTTTATGGAAAACGAAGTCTATTGTTTTTAGATGAAATAGATGGACTTTCTGGTAGAGATGATAGTGGAGGTGTGGATTTTCTAGTCAAATTGTTGAAAAACCCTACTATTCCAGTCATTATGGCTGCTAATATTCTCAATTTAAAGATAAAACCGATAACAAAAATAGCACGGGTTATTAATTTTTTACCAGTCTCAAAACAACTGAGATTTGTATTTCTAAATTACGTCCTTAAACAAGAGAACCATAAATTAGAAAACGATGATTTAATTAAAATAATAAACCAAAGCAATGGAGATATTAGATTATTACTCAACTTATCTCAGGCATGTATTCTTGGATATAATCCAGAAATGGACCAAACCTTTACATTTGATATTGCGGTAGCCTTATCTAATTTTTTTTCTTCAAAAACTATTTCCGAATCTCTTCTTTTTTTAAATAACTCTGAAGCATCATACGTGGACCCTAGATTTGGTCTATCTCCTGAAGAAAGAAGAAAGGATAAATTATATGGGATTTACACGAGTATAATTAACTCAAATATTCATGAACTTTTATTAAGTGATCTTATGGACTTACTATCCAAGGTCGACATCTTGGTCGGAAAGGTTGGCTCTACAAGGAAATGGTCAATTCTAAAATATATTGATAATATTCTAGCCACATATATTTTCAGCCTTATCAAAAATAAAGGAATAACATATAATCAATACAGTATGAATTGGTCTATTTTAGGACCGATTATTTTTCGTAGCCAGTCTTTAAAAGAACTGTTTACAAAATTATCTTATCTGAGTCATACATCGAAAAGCACTTTCGGTTCTTTTTATTTTCCATATCTCTTAAATATATTACAAAATTTTGATATCGACATTTCTGAATTTCTCAAAACCTTAGATTTAGATGAAAAATTGAAACCAGTGTTGGAAAAGGAAATCTCAAAAATGTGATTATCAGATGGATAGAACTCCTACTAATTGGATTGGACTTAGGATAAAATATAAAGGAAAATGTTTTGTATGTTCAAAAGAAATTGCTGTTGGTGAATATGCCTTATGGTCACGTACAAATAAATCAATTAGACATCCTGAATGCAATCAAAATGAAAAGATTGAATCCTTCACTGCTGGTTCAAAAAAAAATTTACAATGTTATATATGTCATAAATCCATTAGTAATAACGATTATACTAAAGATTTAGAGTTCGATGTTAATTCTGATAATACTTTCATATGTAATAAATGCATAAATATCGATAATGTTTATTTAGAATATCAAAAAAAATTTCTGGACAGTTTAAATAAGACAAAAATTAAATTCATAAAATAGGGAATAGATAGCCAATGTCAAGTGAATATGAACATAATGTGAGTAAATTATTATTCGAAAAAAAAGAAAAACTCGATATATTATTGAAAAATCCTGACAAAAATAAAAATAAAATAACATTTATTGAATCAGAGATCGTATCTTTGCAATCATTATTTGAAAATTACAACATTGGAATGAATGTGTTTAGAAGAGCTCAAGGTGGACGCTCTTGTTTGAGAGAAGTTTAATGAACAATTCATTATGATATTTTCACTTTCTCGTTTATTTATGATACATTTAAATGCGCTGAAAAATTATTTTTGACTAGTAATTTCTATGCACGATGAGAAATTCAAAAAACTTTATGAGATAAAAAATCTTGCGGAAGGTGTTGGTAGAGAAGATAAGATAGAATCTCAACATTCAAAAGGAAAATTAACTGCTAGAGAAAGAATAGAACTTCTATTAGATGCTGGCAGTTTTTTAGAATTAGATAAATATGTAATTCATAGAAATGATGAATCTCCAGAAACCAAATATTATGGTGATGGCGTAATTACGGGATCTGGTACCATTGATGGTAGACAGGTATTTGTCTATGCATATGATTTTACAGTTTTGGGTGGATCGCTTGGAGAAATGACGTCAAAGAAAGTAGTTAAAGTAATGAGTCATGCCTTAAAAGTTGGCACTCCCATTATTGGCATAATTGATTCTGGTGGAGCAAGGATCCAAGAGGGTGCTCAAAGCCTTGATGGATATGGTGATATTTTTTATCACAATACATTAGCTTCTGGTGTTATTCCCCAGATTACTGTTAGTGTAGGCCCATGCGCTGGAGGAGCTGTGTATTCTCCTGCAATGACTGATTTTGTTATTATGGTGGAAAGTATTGGACAAATGTTTGTTACCGGTCCTGAAGTAGTAAAAGAGGTTTTAAGTCAAGAAGTATCATTCGAAGAATTAGGGGGGGCTAAGACACATGCTTCGAAGTCTGGAGTGGCCCATATGATAGCTAAAAACGAATATGATTGTATGGAAAAAATAAAGCGATTATTGTCGTTTATACCTCACAACAATACTGAGATCTCCTTAATTGAATCACAAGACGATGATAACAGACTCGATCCAAATTTAATCAAAGTATTACCAGAAAATCCATATCACCCATATGATATTAAACAGATTATTCTGAGTATTGTTGATAAAGGCGATTTTTACGAAATTCATGAATTGTTTGCGCCTAATGTGGTAGTTGGTTTTGCAAGAATGGGCGGCAAAACAGTAGGTATAGTGGCAAATCAACCACAATTCCTTGCAGGTGCCCTTGATATTGATTCATCAAATAAGGCAGCACGTTTTATAAGATTTTGTGATAGTTTTAACATTCCAATAATTACCATTGTTGATACGCCTGGCTATTTGCCAGGAAAAGATCAAGAACATCATGGTATTATTAGACATGGAAGCAAGTTGCTGTATGCTTATTGTGAAGCAACGGTTCCGAAAATTACATGTATCGTTGGTAAAGCATATGGTGGAGCATATATTGCTATGGGCAGTAAAAACTTGAGATCAGACATAAACCTAGCATGGCCTACTGCAGAAATAGCAGTTTTAGGACCTGAGGCAGCAATCACCATTATTCACAGAAAAGATTTAAAAAATTCCTCTGACGCAATTGAAAAAAAGAAAAAATTGGCTGAAGAATATCGAAAAAAATTCGCCAATCCATATATAGCTGCAGAACGAGGAATAATAGATTTGGTAATTGATCCTATGGAGACAAGGGCGGTAATCATAAAATCTCTTAATACATTGTCAAATAAACGTGAAAGTACCTTAAAGAAAAAACATGGCAATATCAACCTGTAGGTGAATTTAAAATGTCAAAAATTTCTAGTATTTTAATTGCAAATCGTGGAGAAATAGCCCTTCGTGTAATAAGAGCTTGTAAAGAAATGGGAATTCGCTCTATCGCAGTTTATTCTGATGAGGACGTTCGCGCGATTCATGTAAAAAGGGCTGATGAATCTTATTATTTAGGTGCACCACAAGCTTCTGAAAGTTATCTGAAAATGGATAAAATTATCGATATCGCTAAATCTTCCGGAGCTGATGCAATTCATCCGGGATATGGTTTTCTTTCTGAAAATGAATCGTTTTCAGAACTTTGTGAAAAAAATAATATTATTTTTATCGGGCCAACTGGTAAGGCAATGGAACTTACAGGTGATAAGATGAAATGCAAGGAGATAATGAAGAAAGCGGAGGTTCCAACAGTTCCTGGAAGCGATGGAATAGTAGAAGATGTTGAAAAAGCAGCTGACATTGCTCATTTAGCAGGATATCCGGTACTATTAAAGTCAGCTTTTGGTGGTGGTGGTAAGGGGATACGTCTTGCTAATGATGAAAAAGAATTACGACAAGAATTTGAATTTGCTTCTAACGAATCTAAAGCAGCTTTTGGAAAGGCAGCTCTCTTTGTTGAAAAATACCTTCCAAAAATCAGACATATCGAATTTCAATTAATAAGGGATTCTCATGGTAATGGCAGACACTTATTTGAACGCGAATGTTCTATACAGCGAAGACATCAAAAGTTAATTGAAATGTCTCCTTCACCTGTAGTCGATGAAAAAACTAGAGAAAGAATTGGTGAAATTGCAGTAAGAGCCATGACTGCCGTAGATTATTTAAATGCCGGAACTGCTGAATTCTTATCTGATGCTGAAGGAAATTTTTATTTTATTGAAATTAATTCAAGACTTCAGGTGGAACATCCTGTTACAGAATACGTTACTGGATTGGATCTGGTAAAACTTCAAATAAATATCGCTCAGGACCAAGAAATTCCCTTTAAACAAGAGGAATTATCTCTCAGAGGATGTGCAATAGAATGTAGAATCAATTCAGAAGATCCTTTTTTGGATTTTGCACCATCTGTAGGCAACGTTCCTAACTGTAATCTTCCATATGGCCCTGGAGTACGTGTAGATACCTATTTGTATCCTGGCTGCACGGTTTCAGGATATTATGACTCCTTGGTGGCAAAATTGATTACATGGGGGAATAATTTCAACGAAGCTAGAATGAGGATGAAAAACGCTCTTAATGAATTTACTATTGAAGGTATTAACACCACAATTCCATTACACAAAACTATCATGGACGAAGAAAATTTCGTCGCCGGTAATATTTTTACAAATTATATTGAAAAATTAGGCATTCTTGAATTAATGACCGATAATGCCAGAAGAGAAGCATTAAAAAAATCAAAAGCCTGTATCGCAGCTGCACTATTGCAATCTGAATTCTTGTATTTAACTCGTAAACATAACAATAGAATACCTGATGATTCAAATTGGACACAATATGGAGGTACAAATTAATGGATTTTAAACTAGACAGTCTTGATAACGTTCTATCTGCCCGAATAATTCGTAACATGGGTTCTGAAATATTTTTGTTGGAGATTGACAATAAAGAATATACTTTACGGTTACTCAAAGGAAATTCCAATGAATTTGAATTTATTTTGGACAACACCTTCTTTCATGTAAAGATAATTGACAATAAGGAGACTTCTATTAAATTATTGATTAACGATCAATTTGTTATTCTCAAGAAACATTCCATTTTAACAGACATTATAGAAAAATCTATAAAAAGTGGCTTATTACTAGATGAATCTAAAATTATTAGCAGTCCTATTCCTGGTCGAGTAATAAAAGTGAACGTTTCTATTGGGGATAAAGTACAAAAAGGCGATTCTATAGTTATTCTTGAATCGATGAAAATGCAAGTAGGAATAAAAACTCAGGGCGAGGGTATCATCAAAGAAATTAAAGTTTCTGAAATGGATACCGTTTCTAGACATGATACTATTGCTGTACTGGAATAAAAATTCAATACGATTTATAATAAAAATTGATTCATTGGGATTATTAAATTCGCTTGGGTTTCCTTATTTCAAATTTTCCATTATTTCATCATAATTTGGTTCGATCAATGGATTATCTGAAACCCATTTGTACACCAATTCTTTATTCTCATTCAAAATAAAAATCGATCTTTTTGCAGCATTATAATCTTTTAAATTCCCCAAATCTTTCATTACAATTCCATATTTTTTTATTACTTCCCTATTATAGTCACTTAAAACAGGAAAATTAAGGTGCCTGTTTTCTGAAAAGATTTTGTTTGCAAAAGGCCCGTCAACAGAAATTCCTATCAACTTTGTATGCAAATTTGAAAATTGATTCAATGAATCTCTAAAATTACACATCTCTTTTGTACACACTGGTGATTCAGCAGCTGGAAAAAAAGCTAAAATAATTCTTCTACTATTATAGTCACTTAATCTATGGAATTTCATATCCATATCTGCAAGTTCAAAATCTGGAACTTTATTTCCAATATTTGGTTGAGATATATTTTGTTGCTCTGACATGGTATATGTTAGATTCTTAATTAAATATATTTTTTCTCTTATTTTTAATGATATTTGGTATTATATGGCGATATTTCTCTTAATTCTAAAATTACTTTTTTTAAAATTTCTATCGTATTCTCAATTTCATCCATATTGTTCTGAACTCCAACGGTTAGCCGTAATGAACCAGTTATCTCTTCATGAGTAAATCCCATTGCTTTTAAAACATGAGATTGTTTCTGTTTGTTCACAGAGCAGGCTGAACCGGTAGACACAGCTACGCCATAATCGTCTAATTTAATAATCAGATCTTCCCCATTTACTCCATAAAATGTAAAATTGGCAATATTTGTTAGTACTTTATCCACATTAACACCTCCGTTTAGCCTACAATTTGGTATTTCATCCAAAATCTTTTTAATTAAATATTCTTTCATCTCTAAAATTTTTTTATTATTGTAAACAAAACTTTTGCTTATTATTTCACATGCTTTACCAAAACCAATAATTCCTATAACATTTTCTGTTCCAGATCTAATAGAATATTCTTGTCCTCCTCCATGAATTATTGAATTAGGTCTTATTCCTTTTTTAACATATAATGCTCCTATTCCCTTTGGTCCATTAATTTTATGGGACGATAAAGACATTAAATCTATATTCAATCTCTTGACATCGATATCTATCTTTCCTAAAGCCTGGACTGCATCTGTATGGAATATGAGTGTTCTGTTTTTATTCTTAGCGATTTTTACTAATTCTTCTATCGGTTGAATTGTTCCAACTTCATTATTTGCAAACATTATGGTAATCAATCCCGTACTTGGTTTAATTGAAGAAATCATATCTTTTGGGCGTATGTATCCGTCATTTGTTACTGGCAAATATGTTACCTCAAAATTATCATTTTCTAAATCCTTACAACATTCTAGTATTGCATCATGTTCTATAGAGCTAGTTATTATGTGATTCATACGAGGATTTATATTTCTGATTTTACGCGCCATTCCCAAGACTGCTAGATTATCTGATTCAGTCCCACCAGAAGTAAATATAATTTCATCAATATCGGAATTAATCAATTTTGAAATTCTTTTTCTTGCAATTTGGATAAGAGTTTTTGATTTTCTTCCTAATTCGTGTATGGAAGATGGATTTCCATAATCTAGTTCAATATTTTGTAACATCTCCTTTAAAACTTCTTTATGAATTGGAGTTGACGCTGCGTTATCTAAATATATTAAGGATTTTGTCTCATTTAACATTTGTTATATTCATCCTTTTTTTCATTTAACACTATTAAACTTCCTTGTTTGTAGCCTCCGATATCTACAGTCACATATTTAAATCCAAATTTTCTAACTTCATTATTTAGTTTAGATAACTTTTCAATATCAAATAATTTTTTCATCTCTGATACATCAGTTTCTATTCTCGCAATTTCCTCATGGTCTCTTACTCTTACTTGATTTATGTTAAATAATTTTTTAATCAATTTTTCAATACTTTCAATCCTTTCTAACTTTTCTTTTGTAATAGTAGTTCCCGTTGGAATTCTAGAAGCAAGACAAGAATTAGAGGGTTTATCATAAACCGAAAGATTATGTCTTTTAGCAATATCTCTTATTATTTTTTTATTAAATCTCATTTCTACTAACGGATGTTTTATTCCATTCTTATCAAGTGCTTTAATACCTGGTCTATAATCATATAGGTCTTCAATATTTGTTCCATCAACAATATCAGTCACGTTATTTTTTTTACCAAAATCTAGTAAATATTCACTTAATTTATTTCTACAATAATAACATCTATTTAGATCGTTTTTTATAAAATCGATATCTTGTAATTCATCGTACTCTATAATGATATGTTCTATATTTATTTCCTTAGCTACATTTTGAGAAGTTTTTAGTTCCTCCTCTGCAAGTGTTTTGTAATTTGCAGTAATTGCTATTGCCTTGTCTTGTAGAGCTTTTTTTGCAGCAAGTGCCACAACTGCACTATCAACACCGCCTGATAGCGCTATTAACACATTTTTTTCAGTATTTTTCCTGAACCAACCTACCAAATCGTTGAAATGATTATCTCCTTCCATCGATTTTCATCCCTCGTTACTAACTTTCTGGATGATCTGTGACATTATTTTATCATAAATTATTTTTACCGAGTTATTTTTCTCAATAGCAATTTTTTTAATTTGATCAAATTCTGGTTTTACACTAATTATTTCTCCGTTGCTGTCTTTTTTAATGTCTACATCAACCATGAATCTGTCTTTTTTAATTGTAATAGGGATTGTGACTCTGTTTTTTGGAATTTTTATTCTACTAACTTCTTGAATTCTGATTCCGCCAGTACCAGTTTCGCTAAACAATATATTCAAAATGTTATTTTTATCTTGATTTTTGGTAAGAACTCGAATAATGGTTGTTGGACGATTCTTTTTTGTTATTGCAGAAATTAATGTTACGTCCATCACTCCTATTTTAGTTAATTTTTCAACAACATTTCCTAAAAGTTCTCCGGTAACATCGTCAACATTTGTTTCAATCAATAATATTTTTTCTTCAGTATAGATGAGTGATTGAGGGGTTTTTCCAATTATTGTTCTAGTCATATTTGCGAAATCTTTGAATTGTTTACTTCCAATTCCATACCCTGTATTTATAATACTAAATGCAGGATAATATTCAACACATTGAGAAGCCAAATTCACTAATATTGCGGCTCCGGTGGGCGTAGTCAATTCTCCTTCAAATCCACCTTCCAGAATAAATGGTTTATTTTTAAAGATCTCTAAAACAACATTAGTCGGATTAGATACTATTCCATGTGAAAAATTTGTGATTCCATTTCCAACTGCAATTTTAGTACATACCACTTTGCTTTCCAGAAAGTTCAAATCCTGTAATGCCATAGCACTACCAACGAGATCAACAAAGGTATCAATACTTGAAGTTTCATGCAAATGAACTTTTTTAATATCTTCTCCATGAATATTGGATTCTGCTCTTAATATTGTTTTAAATGAATTTAATATCAAAGTTTTTGTATTTTTTTTAAAATTGAGGGAATCACAACAATCTGAAAGATTTTGATACATTTCCAATCCATTTCTTGAATTTAGTTTTTCTTCAATTTCCAGATTTAATTTTGTACCAATAAAACCATGGGATTTTTTCTTCTTAAATTCTACTTTCTTTATTTTGGTTTGGTCCAGATATCGTTGACAAGACTTAATTGCCATAATTACTTTATCTTTGTTTGCTCCTAAATCTATCAACGAAGAAAGAAACATGTCACCAGAAATTCCAGCAACTTGGCAATCAATTATCATGATATTATTATTTAACATTAATTTACTAGTAAATTGATAGGTTGCTAATTTTAATTTAAAGAAATACAGACATCATTCATCTGTACTCTAGTTTTAAATTAGGAAAATTATAAGTATTGGACTTTTGGAATATATCAGATGACAATTACCGTTATAGGATCAGGAAAGGTTGGAGCTTCTGCAGCATTAAATTGTGCACTACGTGAGTTAGATGATGTTCTTTTATTGGATATAGTACAGGGATTACCTCAAGGTGAATCTATGGATATTAATCATCAGTTAGCGGAACGTGGTTCAGATAGCTACGTTAGAGGATCGAATAATTACGAAGATATGGAAAATTCAGAATTTATTGTTTTAGTGGCCGGAATTGGAAGAAAACCCGGAATGACTCGAATGGATCTGCTTAAGATTAATTCTGGTATTATCAAAGATGTATCATCCAAAATTTTAACCTATTCTCCGAACGCAACTGTTATTGTAGTCACTAATCCACTTGATCCTATGACATATCTTACATTGAAAAAAACAGGATTCAAACGTAATAAAGTTATTGGAATGGGGGGAATGTTAGATTTGTCTCGATTTAAAAGTTTTATTCATGAATTTACGGGAGTTTCTAGATCATCTGTCAATGCAATGGTTATCAGTGAACATGGTGAAAATATGCTACCTTTGACCAGATTTTCATCTATCGGTGGTATTCCACTTCATGAATTCATGTCAAATTCAAAAGAAAAACTAGATGAAATTTTTGAAAAGACCAAAAATGTAGCTGCAGACGTAATTGCTCTGAAAGGAGCTACTGTGTATGCACCAGGAAATGCAGTAGCAACCATGATTGAGAGCATTATAAAAGATAAGAGATCTGTTATACCAGTTTCAGCAATGCTGGACGGTGAATATGGATTTGAAGATGTATGTATCGGTGTTCCAGTTATACTAGGATCTAACGGAATTGAAAAAATAGTAGAATTAAATCTCAATAACTTTGAGCGGGAAATCTTTACAAAAGGCATAACAAGCGTGAAAGAAGCAATTAAATCATTACAAATTTAAAAGATTTTTACAATAATATCATCCATTGTTTGATTTAAAATCCTTATTGGACGACTTTTCTAAAGGTAACCTGACAGTAGATGAAATCCAAAAGCATATTACGTTATCATATATAGACCATGTAGGAAATGAAATAGCAAAATTAGATACCTATCGTGAGTTTAGAAAATGTATTCCCGAATTGATCTATGGGGAGAGCAAGCTCTTATCTGACGTTATGCAAATTGTTGACACGTTAATAGAAAAACGAAGTTCTGTCATTGTCACGAGATTAAAAATGAATAATTTAGAAGATTTGAAGGTCTATCTGTCATCCAAAAAATATTTCTTTGAACAAGGTATCAATAGCTCTACAATACTAATACATAAGAAAAGAAACTTAGTGAAAAATAAATACGGAAAAATTGGTATAATCTGTGCTGGCACATCAGATATTCCAGTTGCAGAAGAAGCAAGACTTGTATCAAAAGCGATGGGATGTGAAAGTATTTTAAGTTATGACGTTGGAATTGCTGGGATACATCGGTTATTTCCAATTTTATCAAAAATGTTAAAATCAAATGTTAAATCAATCGTAGTAGCTGCAGGTATGGAGGGAGCACTACCTTCATTTGTATCTGCATGTGTTGATATTCCCGTGATAGGTGTTCCAACTTCGGTTGGGTATGGTTTTGGTTCTAATGGGGTTGCTGCACTTGCATCTATGTTGCAGAGTTGTACCCTTGGTTTAACTGTTGTCAACATAGATAATGGAGTAGGTGCGGGCGCTTTTGCATCATTGATTGCATTAAATTCAAAAAAAAAATAACAAGAAAAATTTGAATTCCATTCTTGGGAAAATCGTAATTGATAAAAATAATAGATCAAACGTTTATAAGTGCTTTTTATGTTCAGGCTTTCTAATCTTTAATAGATAATGGAGAATAGTTAATAATGAATTACATACGTACTCTGAAAAGGATTAGACAGAGAAAGACAAATTATCATAAAAGAGCTGCTGTGTTATTAAGTCATAGTCCTTTTATTACAATCAAAATTAGTAATCAAAATGTTGCATCCCAACTTGTTAAACCCACATTGACTGGAGATTTTATTATAACTTCAGTACATAGCAGAAATCTGACAAATCTTGGATGGAAAGGTTCGCTTAATAATCTTCCTGCCTGTTATTTGACAGGATTTCTACTAGCAAGAAAATCTCTAAAGACTGGAATTGATAAAGCAATTTTATATATTGGCAAGGATGTCTTTACCTCCCGTATAGCCGCTTGTGTTAAAGGAATGATTGACGGTGGGATTAAAATACCTGTTTCTGAAGAATCACTGCCAGAGGAAAATCGAATAAAAGGTTCACATATAGTTGAGTATGCAAATATTTTAAAAAGTGATGATGATCGTTATAAAACAATATTTTCTGGGTTACTTAAAAATGGGCTTGAGCCAGAGAAGTATGAATCTCATTTTGAGGAAATTAAAAATAAGATTCATGATGAGTTTAATAATAATTCAATATCCAATACAGACAGGATGGTAGATATTAATGAATAAGTTCAACAGACCAAGTCAAACCAGACAGGAAAAGCAGGTTGAATGGAAGCCTAGAACTACCTTGGGACAAATGGTCGCATCAGGAAAAATAGCATCCATGGATCAAATCTATGAGAATGGGATGCGAATACAGGAACCAGAGATTGTAAAGCACCTTCTACCTGAGATAAAAAGCCATGTTGTCCATGTAGGTATAGTACAGAAACAAACAGATGCCGGTGAAATGACAAGATTTGCAGCACTCGTTGCGATTGGAAATGAGGCTGGATGGTTTGGAATAGGTACTGGAAAAGCAGCCCAGATGCGTAATGCTATTGACAAAGCAACAAATTCTGCTTATTTGAATGTAATTCCTATCAAATTAGGATGTGGGAGCTGGGAATGTAGATGTACACAATATCACTCAATTCCATTTAAAGTGAGTGGTAAAGGTGGAAGTGTTACCGTGGAAGTGATTCCAGGGCCACGTGGATTGGGATTGGTAGCAGGAGAAGATATTAAAATACTGTTACGTTTAGCAGGATTAAAAGATGCATGGACAAAGACATTTGGTTCAACAAGTACCATGTCATCTACAGCAATTGCAATATTTAATGCTATTAGGAGTACATACAAATCCGGGTGAAATGAATATTGGTATATCTTGTGATACGTATAAAAGGTTTGGTTAATATTCCTTATTGGGCATTAACAACATTAACTAATCTTAATTTAAATAAAAAGTTTAACGCTACCCTAGTACCAGAAAACTTACAAACATTGGGAATGCTGCGTAAAGTAAAAGATTCTATTTCGTGGTACAAGGCAGACAAAGAAATCATAAAAGATTTATTAGAAAAACGCGGAAAAAAAGACGGTTATAAATCAATTACTGTAAATGATCTTCCAGCAAAATTTGGTACATTTGACGAGATTGCAGATGCGTTATCGTCAGATACGATAAAACTATCTGATCTTGAATCAATAAAACCATGGTTTACATTAAACCCTCCAAAAGGCGGTTTTAAACGAAAGACAAAAAAGCAATATTCTCAAGGTGGAATTTTGGGTGAAAATAAAGAACTAATCAGTATTATTAGAAGGATGATGTAATGATGATTACGATGATTATAAATATATCAAGTTGTAGAAAAAATTTAATGGAGGTTGTCTAGAAGATTATGGCTACTAGATTTAGGAAGATAAGGAGACAAAGAGGGTCTAGATATTGTGGCTGGGGCCAGATTGGACAACATAGACAATCTGGTTCACGAGGGGGAATCGGACAAGCAGGAAAACATAAACATTTCTGGATAAGGACAATAAAAGAAGAACCAAATCATTTTGGACATGATTCGCTAGTATCTCTTGGATCTCGTGTCAGCAAATGGATAAATCTGAAGGATTTAGATTCTGTGTTTGATAAACATGGAAAGACGGAAAATGGAAAGTCTGTTATTGATCTTACTTCACTTGGATATCACAAACTACTGGGAACTGGTAATGTTATAAGTCCGTATATTGTAAAAGTGGAATTTGTATCTAGTAATGCTAAAGAAAAGATTCTAGCCATAGGTGGCCAGGTAGTCAATAATGAGTAGTACCAAGTCTGAGGGTATTTTTAGAAAAATTATAAAATCTACTTCAAGGTATATCCCACAGGTAGAAAAACCTAAAAAGAAAATCACATTAACTGAAAAGCTGATCTGGTCAGGAATAGCCCTTTTTTTGTATCTTATTATGGGTCAAATCCCACTATATGGTGTAACCGATGAACCGAAATTTGATTTCTTGGCATTTGCAAGAGTAATTTTTGCGGCACAACAAGGTACTATTCTTGAGCTTGGAATTGGGCCGATAGTTACTGCGGGATTGTTAATGCAATTATTAAAAGGTTCGGATATACTAAAACTTAATTTCAAAGATCCTGACGATAGAGCCCTTTTTACATCCGCAACAAAAATTGTCACTATCATAGTAATAATTGCCGAAGGTGCATTGTACGGTGGAAGTGTTTATGGACCATTGGTTGAATTACCTATCTTTATTCCAATAATTATTCTACAACTGATATTCACTAGTGTTATTGTGATGTATTTGGATGAACTTGTTCAGAAAGGATGGGGATTGGGATCTGGAATTAGTTTGTTTATCATGGCTGGAGTAGCACAGACTATACTATGGAGTTTATTTAGTCCTATTCCTGGACCTACAGGAAGT
>QCWD01000099.1 GCA_013114725.1 Nitrososphaeraceae archaeon
ATAAAGTTAGGCAGTATCATTTTCATTGAACAATTATTCTAATTCTATCAAAAATGGAGCCGAATTATTACTAAAAGGTGCTTCATTGCTCAAAGAACCTTGTGAAATATGTAATGGTGTTCAATTAGATTATAAAAATATGATGATTTGTGTTAATTGCAAAAAAGAAACTGAAAAATCAGGTTCAGAAACAAAACTCAGAACTGAAACTGGAATTGAAAATGACAAAGAGGGTAGTTTAGAAATTAAAAATTTTCAATATTGCATAGAACTATTACAATCAAAAATTATTAATTCTATCGAGAAGTTAAAAGTTGAGGACGATTATTATATCCAGAAAAATAAATTGGATCTTATTGAATCGTATATACGCGTTATTAAAGAATTGACAACTTTGTAATGATATACCTAATACTAAATAATACACACTATGTGTGATGACTAAGATATAAATCACAAATTATGTCTAAATTCTGAAGGAACTTATTTCTTGATCTTTGAATGGAACAGTTGATATTTCGTATTCAAAATTTTTGGTTTTTATCTTAACTACTGATTCTTTGTCTTTTGGCACATCTGCATATCTTAAAATAATTTTTGCTGAAATTGTAATTAATTTTTCATCGGTTTCAATATTTTCCCCACGGAGCAAACCAACAGGTCCTGCATAATCTTTAGCGTATAGTATCCAATCAGAATTTTCATATAACGAATCTACCATGAAATTTTCAGATTCATTCCTGCCCACAATTAATTTACAATCCGCATTTAATCTAAAATGTCTACCAATTTTTAATAATTCGATATCATTTATAGTTGGAACGTTTTTTTCATGTTTATAGAGATCTTTGACTCTCTTGGAGAACATTGGGTCGGTTAATAAACAACCGCCTGCAGCATTAGGAGGATCGATTATTTCATACTTGTTAGCCAAAGACAACTGTATCTTCCTAGATCGACCTTTGATATTCTTAAGATTTTTTCTGTTTACTAAACCCTCCTTTTCAATTTCTGTAATTGGTAAATGTTTTGCAGATAGTGGTCTTAGGATCTTTCCTTGCGTGTTTGTTTCATTTTCTATTATATCAAAAGATCTATGATTCTGACTCATTGGTCTTTGACCTAAAACCTCTCCTGTAACAATGAAATCTGCATTTATCTTTTCCATATGTTTTTTAGCAGCATTGTACATCATCCCTCTACAATCAATACAAGGATTCATTCCAGATCCATAACCATATTTTGGATTTTTAAGCATTTTGAGATATTCATCTCCAAAATAAACCGTTTGTAATCTTATTCCCAATTCTGTTGCGACTTCTTTGACCTTGTGACCACATCCTTTGCCACAATCGAAATCACAGAAAGGAGTTTTTATTGCTATAGCTTCAACATCTACTCCTTGGTCTAACATCATACGTACAGCTAGGCTACTATCCAAACCTCCTGATAACAAAGCTACAGCTTTTACTTTCTTCTTATCTTTTTCATCTTCTGGTCCGAACGATTTTTCATCATTGTTTTTATGATTTAGAGTAACCATGATTATATGATGAAATAATAATGCATTATTTAAAGTAAAGATATATTAGTTATTTCAATATATAAAAAATTGTTAACAATATGGTATTTGAATCAATATCAAATTTTGATATGTATATTTGGATTGCTATAGGATTATTTATTGTTGGTTTATTATCTACCATGGCATATGAAAAATCTAATATAAAATCAAAGAGCTCAAAACAAACATAGAACTTTAAATCCTGAGAACGATATATTTGGAAGTTAATGAATCAATAATTCAAAATTTCTACAAACATAGATTTAAATCATTAACTCTTATTCAAAAAAAAAGCGTATCCTTACTTTCAAATAAAGTTAACTGTCTATTAGCTGCTCCTACAGGTTCTGGTAAAACTGAAGCTGCGATAATTCCTATCATTACATTAATTTCTATGAATCATATCCAAAATAATGGTATTAAAGCAATTTATGTAACTCCTTTAAGATCGTTAAATAATGATGTCCTTCGTAGGATTATAAGATACGCTCATGCTGAAAATTTACAAGTTGAAATAAGACATGGTGATACTTCAGAATCAGCTAAAAGACGAATTAAGAATAATCCCCCTGATATTTTGATAACGACTCCAGAATCCCTTTCAATTATCTTAACTATTGAAAAACTTATTGAAGCAATGAAAAGTCTTGAATGGATCATTATCGATGAAATTCATGAAATATTTTCAAATGAAAGAGGAACCGATCTTTCTTTATGTTTGGAAAGATTACAACTTATTAGTTCTAATAAGTTAGTAAGGGTTGGTCTTTCAGCGACCATAGGGAATTTACGGGAGACAGCAAAATTTTTGGTGGGTAAAAATAATAAATGCGCAATTTTAGTGGATAAATCGAAAAGAGAATACGACCTAGAAATAAAATTTATTGAGGGCTCACTTAATGATATCTCCATCTTTATAATCGATTATGTAAAAAAATTGAATTTAAACGGATCCATCTTGCTGTTTACAAATACTAGGGATGAAGCAGAATATCTTGGTTCATATTTAAAACAGCATTCTTCCTTTTCTATCGATATTCACCATGGTTCTTTGTCCAAGGTCATACGGGAGGAAACTGAATCGAAACTGCGGAGTGGCAAAACAGAAATTGTTGTGTGTACCTCTTCACTTGAATTGGGTCTTGATATTGGTTCTGTTGAATTAGTCATACAATATGGTTCACCAAGACAAATTTCAAAACTTATGCAGAGAATTGGCAGAAGCAGACACGCTAAGAGACTTTCTGCTAAAGGTTTACTTGTTACAAATATTTATGACGATAAATTAGAAATCCTTTCCCTGATTTATAACATGAAAAAAGGATTAATTGAGGAATATAAAATGCATGAAAATTCGTTAGACGTACTTGCACATCATATAGTAGGAATGTCACTTCAAAACAAAAAGTATATTGATATTCAATATGTGTATGAAATTTTCAATAAATCATATCCTTTTAGAAACCTTTCTTTTTCTGATTTTGAATCATGTTTGGAATTACTTGATCGAAACAAAATTATTCTATACTCAAAAGAAAATAAACGATATACTAGAAGAACTAAATCATACAAATATTATTACGAAACTTATTCATCCATTCCTGATTTTCAGAAGTTTTCAGTTATTGATTCTATACGTAAACGTATAATAGGTACCCTTGATCAAAAATTTGTTGGCGATTATGGTGAAAGAGGAAATGTTTTTGTATTAAAGGGTTCACAATGGAAAATTCTTTCTATCGACGAATCTCATTTTTTGGTATATGTTGAACCACTGTTTGGAAGTACAATAAATATACCTCACTGGATCGGTGAAATGATTCCAGTTGATTATGTTGTTGCTAAAGAAGTAGGTTTGATGAGAAAAGAATTACTCTCTAAACAAACCGAACATGATATTTTATCACCCATCCATGAATTTTATAATTTATATCAGATTGTCCCAGATTCAAATAATTTGGTAATTGAATATTCGCGAGTAAATAATAGTTTAGTAATCCATTCTACTTTCGGAACAAAAATCAATAATACTCTTGCCTCTATGTTTTCCGCTCTGTTGTCATCAAAACTAGGATACATTGTGGAGACGAAAAGCGATGCTTATAGAATAATGCTGTCTTCTGTAGCTAGAATTTCTTCTGTTCATATAAAAGAGATTTTTAATGACGAATACTTGGACCTTTATTCCATTCTTGTTACATCTTTTAATGGTACTTATCAAATCAATTGGAGAGTCTGGTCAGTTGCAAAAAGGTTTGGAATGATCGAAAAAAATGCGTTATACGATAAAAAAATAGCTAGAATGATTTATGACCGGTATTCTAAAACACCTATCAGTAAAGAATCAATAAGAGAATTGATCCATGATAAATATGACTTGGAAAATACACTTAATATTATTGAAGATTTTAAATCTGGTAAATTAAATTTGTATTGGTTTGATGTAGATCGTTTTTCTTCTTTAAGTAAGCCAATATTGGAACATAATAAATCATTCACATCCAATTCTATATCAATTCAAAAAGGATTACTGGAATTATTAAAAGAAAGGCTAAAAAAAACAAAACAAAGATTAATATGCATAAGATGTGGAAAATGGAATTGTCTTTATATTATAGATCAACTTAAAGATACCTTGATTTGTCCTTTATGTAAATCACGTTTAATTACTTGTACCTATTGGTCTGATAAAGAATTACCAAATATAATTTCAAAAAAAATTGGTGGTCAAAAACTAACAAATGACGAGAATCACAAATTTGATAGAGCGTGGAAGGTTGCATCATTGATAAATAATTTTGGAAAATATGCTGTCATTGTGATGTCAGGGCATGGAATTGGTGCCGATACTGCTGCGAGGATCCTACGAGATTATGTAGATGATGACGAATTATACAAACAAATTTTTAATGCGGAACGTCAATACATCATGACACGTAATTTTTGGAAAGATTGAATCAAATCATACAATATTATCTTTAACTTATTTTCTCACAAGATGAATATGATTTTAGAACAATTTCTATCTTATTTTCTCTCCCCGTAGTTGCTACTCCGCCAATTAATTTAATTCTGTCTCCAACATTCAGTTTGTTAATTATTTTACTATGTTCTCTCCATCCGACTACCCTTATTTCTCCCGTATCGTCTCCAATTATTGTTTCTGTAACAGACACTAGTTCTCCAGTCCTAGTATTAACCTCGGAGGTATTGGGCATTTGTAACACTATAGCTTCTATTATATACGGTTTGTCTGAAATTTGAATATCTTTTATTTTGGATTCTGGTTCTGCCAAATCAATAAATGACTCCTTTTCTTCGGTTGCTATTCGTATAAATGCATCATCAGATAATAGCAACGAATTTCCAAAGATCTTACTGGGTATGCATTCGATTATTGTGTTTTGACTTATGTTCTCATCTAAAAGATTTGTATCTACTACTAAGGACAATAAATTCCCATTTCTATCTAACGCCAAACAATCTGCCTTATTCTCAGGGTAATTATTTTTGATAGTAAGAATTTTCAGAACTATCGGATTTATCTCACTTTCGACTAATGATTTTATTTCGGTTCCTTCGTCACCATGAATTTCATAAGCATCAGAACTATATTGAGGATTTCCTTCTTTTATTTTTACACCAATAAGTCTAACATTTGTTCCAACTTTCAATATTTTTGGGATTTTAGTTTCATCGATATTCCAAATTATTACACGCATAGTCTTATTGTTATTCTCATCAATTAATTGAAATTGTAGCGATTTGCTCAATTC
>QCWD01000100.1 GCA_013114725.1 Nitrososphaeraceae archaeon
CGGTGGAGTGGGTTATCAAACAATCTATGGTCGTGATGGGGATGACCTGATACAAGGAGATGTCCAAAGCGATGTGATTTATGCGGGTGACGGAAATGATATTGTTTCCGGTGGTGAAGGAACAGATAGTATTTTTGGAAATGACGGTAATGATATTCTTTATGGTGACTCAGGTACCAATGCAGTATATGGTGGTGGCGGAAATTTTCTGTATGGAGGTAGTGGCGATGACAAATTATATGGTGGTGCTGACAACGATGTTCTCAGCGGTGGTTCAGGTGATGATTCTTTTGATTGCGGAGAAGGTGCCGATACCGTAACTGATTTTGATCCAGACGAAGATACATCTTTCACCAACTGCGAAAATCTAGAGTAAATAGCCAAATTTCTCCATTTCATTTCAAAATGTATTCAACAACCAATATGCATACAGGACATAATAAAACAATAATTATGATCAAAACGCCCATATCTTCTATATATTTTTTCAGAAATTTCTTAACGTTAATATCAATAACAAACAAAATGAAAGAGATATTCGTTTGCTTGTGAGTGGTTAGTAATAAAAACTAATGAATTAATAATTAATACTGGTTCCTTTAACATGTCATAATAAAATACAATTTCCTTGCATTACATCCTTACGAGAATCAAAATCTAGGATAAGATCTTGCTTGCCATCACAAATAAAGGTATTGTGACCGGAACCGCCTACCATCACTTCATGATCAAAACCCCCTATCAGTTTATCATTGCCATCACCGCCATACAGAAATGATGTACCTCCTCCTAACCGATTATTCGGACCGCCACCACCGATGATTGTATCATCGCCGTCATTACCAAAGAGAGTCGAAGAACCGTTACCACCTCTAATTACATCATTGCCATTGCCTCCAAATGCTACCTCGCTACCAAGGCGTCCTTGAAATTTATCGTCCCCATCAAGCCCGTATATTGTCCCTCCACTGATAGAGTCCACGATGATATCGTCTTTATTTGTCCCTGTGCACACAGCTTTATGCAACAACAAACCTCCTACACATTGTATGATTTTACCACTAGTGTCAACTTTTCCCTGATTGTCACCGGGAAAATGTGGTGCCGAACCCGAGCCCGTGAGTTTACTAGTGTTAACTTTTCCCTGATTGGCACTAATTGTATCAGCATAAATATGATAATGTGTGAATCCAGTGGAAATGATGAAAAGTAAAACAAAAGTGCAGATTAAAACACATAACTGCATAATTATACTATCTTCTAGTAGTTTTTAGTATAAAAAAATATCTATTGAGTACAGTAATATGAGTCTAATTTAGCGCACCTTAAAATAATCATATTAGAAGATAACAAAACTTAAAAGTTGATTTTGGATTTTATATTAAACAGTTTTAAAATAAATACTTATCAAAGAAATTCCTATAGTTTAACTTAAACAAATAAATTTTTTGGGTATTTCATCTCTTTTTATATACGAATTCACACTAACTTTTTTATTGAATCTATTTATCTCATGTTAGTAGAATTCTTGGGTGTTAATGGTATGGTCAGATAGAGTTATTGTTTTATTTTTACTATTGTATCTACTAGATATAACTGATTTCATGTCAAATGACAGAGATATTTCTGGTTCGATTGATTTGATTGGTTCTGTCACATATTCAAGTAATCCAAATACAATAGACTGCTCTACTCCATGTACCGGAACAATGTATGATGACATTATAATAGGTTCGTTGAATTCTGAGGTAATATTGGGTTTGAATGGAAATGACAACATACAAGGTAACGGAGGAAATGATACAATCTTTGGTGGAAATGGAGAGGACATAATTTCTGGCGGTAGTGGATTTGATAAGCTTTTTGGCGAAGAAGAAAACGATGTCTTGATTGGAGATTCGACTACAAGTTTGGTTGATTCATTGATAGGAAATGATCTTGCTGCAATTGATGCTTTATATGATATATTACTTGGAACTAATTCTATAACATCTTTAACTTCAGATATGCAATTAGCAAATGATGGTCACAAGAACGGAACAGACGAAAAGGATTTTGTAGTCAATGATAAGACTGGTAATGCTTTTCAGTTTGTAGGCATACAATTATTGGACGGTGGAAAAGGAGATGATTATCTACTTGGTCAGAATTCGGATGAATTGTTCATAGGTGGTCCTGGTCATGATTATTTTGACTGTGGAGAGGGAATTGACACTGTGTTGGACTTTGCAGATGAGGATACTGCTAATATCAATTGTGAATTGTTAGAGTAAATTATTTATTAAAATTATATTAAAGTTTAATGCAAATTAACAAAATAAAAAATAAAGAATTTTTATTCTATACTTTCAAACGGTCTACCATTTTGATTTATCGTAGCCGTGATCTTTATAATCACCACGCATTTTCTTCTTGTCATAGTCACTTCCATAATCTGGATGCATCATCTTAATCCAAGCCATTTTAGATATTTCTTTTGTCAATAATACTTGACCATTACCTGGGTCAACGAATGCCTTATAGAACTTCATGTCAGGAGTTACCAGGAGAACACTATAAACCATAAAACCGTTTTTTTCGTCTGCTTTTGCAAACATTGCCTTTGATTCGTTTCCTACTATTTGTTCTGCAGTACCTATTGCGTCAGTTAATGTTACGTTAATTTTTGAAGATATTGCTTGAAACATGGTATTCATAATATCAATAGTACCGTTTATTTTCACATAATCTTTCATCATATACTCATCGGTTTTATTCATTGACATGTTATCATCGGTTTGTGCAAATGCATTTCCGGGGTGATTTAGAAGAATTGTTGCAGCCATTAAAACGATGGCTATTGATGCCAATATAGATATATTTTTCATAGTTAATTATTATTGTAAATTATATTATATGAATATTGTTGTTATTCTTTATATTGAGACGTATAGAGTATATTGTATGATTTAAAGTGGTTGCGGCCGCAAAAATCAGATCCATCTTTTTTAAGCATTGTATACATCCGTATTATGACTCAATTGATGTCATTCCTATATATAATAATACAATTTTGCAAATCTTGTTAGTGTCGGCAAATGAACAATCTACGCTTTACCTTTTATCATTTGAGAGTATATACACTAAATAAGTGGACGGTTTGTTTCATTATTTATCAATTTTTTAGAGAATCTTAAAAATATACATATATCCATCAAATTATGTATTCAATATAACATTTGAAAATTTCAATATTTTATACTAAATCGACTTTTGATTTTAATTCGTCATTTACAGCATTACTTTTGTGTGCCTTTTTTGTTATCTTTGCTCTTTTATCGTTTTCAATAATACCCATCCAGTCTGGAATCGCAGTCGAGGATAGTGACAGACAAATTTTGATTGCCTTGGAAAACGCTACTTTTGCACAATTGACCACGGTAAATGGAAACCAAGTGCTTGTTTCTGTGAAATATCAGATTAACGATGATTCATTAAAAGGTGAAAAAATAAACGGAATCATGAAGATTTATTCGTCTAACGGAAGTTTGGTAAAATCCTCATCTTACCCAGATGGTTTTACTGCCAAGAAAAAAGGAGGTATTCAAGACTTTAAATCTACCGTAAAGGATTTCACGATACAAAATGTTATAGTAAATGTTACTTTTACAAACGCAAAGAAAACAAAAGTTTTATCAAATACTATAACAGCTAATATTTTGCTCAAATCTTCTGGAGATCAATTGCAGAACAAGACAACATCTACCGATATTAAAATGGAAGATAACATGCAACAAGGATTTTCTTTAGTGGAAAAAGAATCTGGATCTTTAGATAATGTTACCTTTGTAGCAGCTGGTGATTTTGGCTGCAGCAAATCTGCTGAAAGTACAATAAAGAAAATGAACAATAGTAATCCTGACCTGATTATTGCGTTAGGCGACCTTTCCTATAACAAATTTGCTGATTGCTGGTTGAATATGATAGATCCGATCAACAATGACGAAAAAGTAAAATTTGTGGTGGGAGATCACGATATTGATAGTGATTATTCAAGATACAATGCGTATATGAAATATTTTAATCTAACAAAACCATTCTATTCTTTTGATTATAACAATATTCATTTCCTCATGATGGCAACTCCTAAAAATAAAGAAATTCCTTATATCTGGAATTCTGAACAATATAATTTTGTAAAAAATGATCTCGAAAAAGCATCACAGGATGAAGATGTTGATTGGATTATTGTATCTGGATTTAGACCATTTTACTCTTCTATTTCGATGCATAAAGGGCAAGCTGAATTAAGAAATGCTTATCATCAAATGTTTGATAAATACGGTGTGGATTTGGTATTAAGTGCACATAATCATAATTATCAGAGAACGTTTCCACTTGGATATAACAATATAGAGGATAATCTTCCTATAGTTAAAAACATGAATAAGGAAATCTATAATTACTATCAAATTGAAAATAAAAGTCCTATTTTTATTACGGTTGGAACAGGTGGTGAGACTCATCATCCATTTAAAAATCAAGCGTATTTTGTGGCAAACCAATTGCTCCAACGCGGATTCTTAAAGGTAAGTTTTGTAGATAATAATGAAACCATGGTGGGGATTTTTTATAGTATGGATAAAGCTTCGATTCAAGACAAATTTATAGTTAAGAAGATGCTGAAAAAATAATGGGTATATCTATTCTTTTAACCTACCGTTATCTTTTTCATGACTCTTAATTTAAGATAACTTTTTCACATACCAATTTAAGATTTAATTTATTATTTTTAATATTGTTATACATCGATACATAGAATAATATTCAGGTGTAAAGGTGAACTAAATAACAGTCTTTTTTATACACATGGATAGTAATCATCAAATCCTTATTCCTGTCCTTGAATCTTTACTAAAAATTTACTCTTTCTATATCTTATCAAACGGTTTTCATAAGGTGAATGTAGATAATGTTTAGGTGCCAGTATATTGTAGGCTTCTGGATACCACGTACTACCATCTAAATACACAGGATGTTTCCTATATCTGATAATCAATGATACAATTAATTGTCTGGAACAACCAAGTTTCTACGCGCAGACCTTTGAATAATAATTCCCAGAATAGATTTACTAACTGTTCTGTGTTATCCACAAAAAAATAATATTTCCAGTTAATTTATTTTTGATAAAAATTCATCGATGATAAACGTACAGATTCTTTTCTGAAAACTTTTTAGCTAATAAACCAAATATTTGTATCTATTATCATATAGACACATAACTTCTATTGTCATCTTTGAAAATGGATAATGCCTTGTATTTCGTAAACTCAAACTCAAGAAAT
>QCWD01000101.1 GCA_013114725.1 Nitrososphaeraceae archaeon
GATTAAAATTAAAGAATTGTCCCTCTGAATATGGTAATGTGAACATAAATGTAATATTTATTGAAACCATCCATAAAACTGCATATGTTATTGTAGATGTAATTTTGAATATTTTTTTTTGTGTTTGTAAAGGATACATAATTTTGTAATGGTTTATTCCAACAAATACACCTATTATTGATATTAACATACCAGTTCCGATAATCAGGTGAGGCGGGCTTAATAAGCCATCAAAGCCAAAATTACTGTGCCACCAACTATCAAAGAACCCTGATGATATTTCAAAAAGACTTCCTATAATTGATAATTTCAAGCCAGCTGGAATATTTTTAAATTTTAAAGAAAATATCTGATTGTTATTTATTTTTAAACTGACTGCTTGGTCGTTGTACCAAAAGTATATTCCAAGAATGTTTAGAATAATAACTAGTAAAACACCTGAATACAATACAATATGTGGAGGCGTGAGAAAGCTGTCAATATCATTTACTCCATGCCATATGATGTCCCAATTTGTCCCACCAATCTGTAAAGCTACCCCAAGTGAAATCGTAAAATAGATGATAATAAAAAAATCAGATAGGCGAGAAACTTTATTCATGTATTATCTTTTTAAATGCTGACATTTAATATAAAGAATACTTTATTTCAATATTTAATTGTCTGCATCATTGTTTTTCTTTTTTTTATTTTAATAATCAAATTAGAAATATTTAATTGGGTACATTATTTACCGTAATTCCAAGTCGAGAAATATTTTGGCGATATCTCAATAAGGACAGACTGCCCTTTTCTTACATTTTCTAAAAGGACAGAAGCCATCGGATGGTCAAGATTTCCAAGATATTTTATCATTATCTTTTCTGCTATAAAATAATTAAAATCATTATCTGTAGAAATCTTAGTTTTTCCTTTACCTCTTACTCCCTTATAAGGTGGAGTACTATCATCAATGCAGAAATATATCACATTTTTTTGATTTAAATTTTGGATTTTCTTTGAACTTTTTGCAGTTTCTACATAGATCTTGTTTTTTTGATTGTCATAATAAAACCATACTGGATGTATATTTGGTTCACTCTTATCATCTAATGTACCCAAGTATATGTTTCTAACATCTGAAATCAAAAATCTTTGAGTCTCCTCTAATGTCATTTGCTGACCAAAACCAGGACTCGCGTTAAAAAGTTTCACGAAAATATAATATAGCTTTTATTATATAAATTTATAATATCGTTACGATCCTTTCTATCGAATAGTTATTACAATTACATTATAACTTTGTCCTCTAACGGATACACATATACGTTGGCTTTTTCATTTCCTATATTTGTAGAACTAATAAGTATTCCTCCTTTGATCTCGCTTTTATCAATGCCTAGACCTTTTTTACCTAGTATACACTGTGAATAAATTTTTTTGTTATTCTTGATTATTCGTTCATATGCTTCCTTTGATATCTCTGGCTCCAATGTGACTCTTTCTTCGCATAATATGCCATCTTGCCTAAATCCGTTACTCATTATTCTACCACCATCATTTAATATCATATCTATACTGTGCTCTTTTCTAAGAGTTTTCATCCCATTGAGAATATCAAAATTATCTCCTGTATCTATGTATCTTATCTGATCAGATTCTTTAATAATTTTGTTGGCATATCTATACCCTTCATGGTTAGTAATAAATATTGTATTTATATTATTTGATGAATTCATAATCTCAATTTCGTTTTTCTGATAGTGTTCATGGATCCTTAATCTTCTAAAGGTATTCTCTGACCTCGCAACAATAACATATGATAGATTTTTTTTATCAGAATATTTTTCATGCATGATAGATAGATCTTGATAAATTTTAGGATACTGTTTTTCTATATGCTTTCCAAAAAAATTCCAATTTAATATATGCTTTCGATTTATGATCATATTGTCAGCACTAACTATGATGGCTTTATATCCAATTATAATTCTATGAAGGGCAGCAAAAAGATTGTCTCCAAAATTTCTTTTACCTCCTGTGAGCATCAATATCCCTCCATTTTTCATTCTCGGAATTTTATATACATATGAATCATCTTTCTTTGATAACTTTGCGGCTATGAAACTTGAAGCCTGATAAGGCACCTTCATTTTTTTAATATATTCTGGTGAAGCACCTATTACTATCTCTGGAAAAAACTTCCCAAGATTCTCTAATCCAAATTTTTCCTCAGGTCTTATCACTGTTAGTCCTCTATTTTGCAAATGTAAGAATTGCTCTGAACTAATCCTGTTTTTATCTCTTAAATCAGATAGAAAAACACTATAATTTTCAATAATATTATCTATAGTCATCTGTTAATCTAGTATTAAATTTAGTATAAACTTTAATTTGTTTTTAGGTTGCAAATCCATCTTCTTTTTATTATTTATCGAAATTAAATTCTCTGACTTATGGATTTTATTTCCATTAAATGAGCAGTCTATTTTCATAAGATAATCTACAATTATCTTTTCATTATGAAATTTCATTGGAAATCTTATTTTGTTATTTAAAAATTTTCCATGTTCTGTCTACAATAATAAGTTAATTATACTATTTATTTTCCTTTTTCTATCTTTTCTTTATACTGTTGTGGGTGTTAATTTTATATGCTTTGATTTACCTAGAATAAACAATGCTTATTGTAAATCTCAACCTGCAGTAACTTCAAATTATATTGCAGATTTAAAAAATATCTTTTCTTTTTTTCAATTCTAAAAAAGTCCTTTTTCCTCAGACTATAATAAATTTACATCTATAAAATGTATAAAAACTAGATTGTGAAACTAGATTGCGCCTATGTAAAGGTAACAATGATATGGGTGGAGATAATTTGAATGTAAACGATACAAGTATAAGATTTATGGTAAACGCCCCAGAATTCGGAGAACCCTGATATGATGAGACTTGCAATTTTTTGTTTTCTACATGTAGTATATGTTCTAGATTTATGGTGAATATTGATGATGTACAGAAAGATGGCAACTACGGAGACTATTTGATATTGTTTAGTGTAAAAATGGGCATAAGACTATTTTGTTAAACGAGCTTCTTTTGGATATTGGAAAAGCAAAATTTTTTTGCCATTTTGTAATACAAATAAAGTTGCTAAAACGGATTGGGAGTATAAATACGACTGTCATTAGTTTTTTAAAAATGTTTTCAAACAATTGTGCTTTGTTCTATTATCTTTATCCGAGAAATTCTGTAATTCTGGTTTGATTCTTAAATAAGTCATAGATTTTACTAGTTTTTATCCAACTTTCTTTTGGAACTAACATATCCTCTAATGCATACATTGACGCATCTTTAAAATTCTCAAACTCTTTTTTATTTTCTTTCAATGCAGCTCTTATGCCTTCTCTGATTTGCCATACCCCAAGAGGCATTAGATAATCAGGATGAATTTCTCTAAATATTAGAACTGCGGCTTTTCTTTTCATCTTGGAAAAATATTCTGTTATGGCCAACCTGGCAGCAAAGAAAGCTCCTGCAATTTTTGGGCTATGAACTATTTTCTTTTCGTTTTCATAGTCTGAGACTATCACATAATTTAGATGACTATTGAACGGATTATTATTATTCTTTGTTTTATCTTGGTCGTGCCAAGATTCTATCATTTCAAATTCCCATCTATCTGAAGGTAATAATATGATTGAATAATAGTTTGCTAGATGATTATACTTGAATGCACAAATAGTGTCTACACTTGGCAATGAACTTATTATTCTTAATAAATTCTTTGATATTATATCGTCAATTGCAGAAATGCTCCATCTTGTCGGTACCAGTTTTCTATTTTTATTTTTTCCAAGCATTCCAAGGCTAAACACTTTACTAATTCTTGAAATCTCTATATTATTTTTATAAAGATTCATTATGGCATCTGTAGAAATAATATCTTTTTCATAGAACATATTTTCTATCCTTTTATCTATTGATGGATTGGCGATAGTAAACGATTTTATATATGCACTTGGACCGAATGGTGAATGTTCCATATTCAATCCTCCATGAAAATTTTTTTGATTCTCAATGATCAAATCATCAAATTGCATCTCGCTTTCAATAGCTCTCTTAGACATCACCATTTCTTGTAGTGTTTCTATATACTTGCCAGTCACATTTTCTATTTTTATTGTTGATATTCCTCTAATTAATGAAAATCTATAATTTGCAATTTCTTCTAATGATAGTCCTTTCCATTTTTCTGGTAAATCCATTATGGCTGTATTTCCATGTTGTGCTGGAATCATGGGACCTACCCTAACTTTTGGATATCCTTCTTGGCCAACAAAAACTGAAGGAGGAGATGAACCGTCTACCACTTTTTTTTGTATGATAAACATTCTTTTTCTTAATTGCTCATTAAATTTACTTTCTAATCTTTTTTTGATCTCCTGATACTTGTTTATCGATGAAATCACATTTGGCTTTTCAGACAATAACGATATAGTATTTTTCCAATGAAAGTAATATAAAAATTCATTCTAATTGCTTGGATAGTAATTAGTCCTTTAATTTTGTATCTCCTTATTTTCCAATTTTTTGTATTTGTTGTTAAATCAAATCAGATTTTTGTTGACATATTTTTTTGAAATTTTCATACAACATTAGGTTAATAATACAATAGACGATTTTAAATCATGATCTTTGATAAATATCCAAAATCTCTCCAAGTGCTATGAGAATAACCTTGTGGCAGTTGATAGTGTTTCTGTTGATATAGGTGAGAACGAGGTTTTTGGATTATTAGGTCCAAATGGTGCAGGAAAAACAACCCTTATTCATATGCTTGCAACTTTATTAAAACCAACCAGCGGGACTGCATATGTCAATGGTTTTGACATTACTAAAAATGCAAAAGACGTTAGGAAAAATATAGGAATAGTTTTTCAGGCTCCAAGTAGTGATGATATGCTAACTGGATACGAAAATCTAAAAATTCATTCATATTTATATAACGTTCCTTCAGCAATTCGCGAAAAAAGGATTTCTCAGGTTCTGGAATTAGTAGATCTTTTCAAACGAAGAAATGATTTAGTTAAAAAATATTCCGGGGGGATGAGAAGAAGATTGGAGATAGCAAGGGGACTGCTTCACAGACCAAAGGTTATTTTTTTAGATGAACCAACACTGGGACTGGACCCTCCAAGCAGGGAATCAATGTGGGATTATATTCAAAATTTGGTGAGGGAAGAAAAGGTAACAGTTATCCTGACCACGCACTATATGGAAGAAGCAGAAAAACTTTGTGATAG
>QCWD01000102.1 GCA_013114725.1 Nitrososphaeraceae archaeon
AAATTATTATTTACTTGATTATCCAGAGTATATATTACTGCATATTGTATCTAAACGCTTTAAAATTAATTACACCAAAACAGTTGTATTGTTTTTTATACCTCTATCATACAAATCAATTTCTACAATAGAACATTATGTTTTTATCCTCTAGAATAGACTCCTGTTGATTATTTTTGTATTCATTTTGTAACCATTTAAAATAAATGCTACATAAACATAAGCAGATGACTATAATTGATATTATTTTTATCGTTTATTGAAATTTATTATTTGTGCTAAATGTTTATATCATTTCAAATAATTCATAAATTATGTCATTTACAGATAATTGTGATATCTATGCTGCAGTTCATGAGGATGCAATTAACAGAGTAGTTAAACATATCATGCGTCAACGGCCATCATTATTCAACTACGGTACATCTCTTGTGGCATCTAATCCCAGATTACTCTGCGAACTTATCGATACTGTCTATGAAGTCACTAGCAATCAAAATCCTCTAGTCAGGATTCTGGACCCTATCCCAATAATTGGATTATCTGAATTTCCAGACGCTTCAATAGGCTCAACAAATCTGGCACTAAATTTTGGGGTCCAACTTTCTAAAGGTGAAATCGATTTTTTTAACGGCAATGTTTTCACTCTTCCTCCACAACTTGATCCCCTAGCAAATCAAAGATTAGCAGTACATTTTAGAGTCTGTGCAGGCATTGGATGTCCGTCAAAGGATATTGTACTTCCTGAAAGACTGTCCACTCATGACAGTAACTTTCCCCATAGGTCAATCAAGAAAGACCATGGTGCCTTACTACACAATAACTTACCAATAGATATTTCATTACCCGGTAAAGAAAAAGGTAAAGTAACTTTGCCTGCTACTGGTCTAGAGTGTTTTTGCCTTGACCTATTTGCCATTGCAGGTGGAAAGATCTCAGGTCCTGTTGGGAATCAAATAATTGAACTAAAGACGGATAATATAGAGATAGTTGATTTAAAACCAGAAGGTCTGGAAAATGCTATAGAATGTTATGCTAAACTCGTTCTAAATCATGGAATCTTTCCTCCAGTTGCTCGATATATTTCAAAACTTGCATTTGGGTTAATTGAATTGCCTAAAATTGAAGGTGACAATCAGGTTTCAGGTGATATACAGGTTTCCGCATCCACGACCGTTCCCAACAATCCTGCAATAGAAGATGACCAGCTAAAGACCTTCATAAATTTGGACAAAATTACACTTAACATCGTTATCTCCCCTAGTAGTTCAGGAGGAAGTGAAGGAGGAGGCGGAAGTGGAGGTGGCAGTGGCGGTGGAACTATAACCAAAACTGTCCGCACACGAACTCGTACAGGGAAATTTGATCTAACTACTGCAATATCTGAAAAAACATTCATAAAAATTTACGATTCCGTTCTTAAAGGTTTCAAGTTTATAAAGTCAGGAACAGGTACTTTTAACATCTTTACTGTTTCGTATTCCATAGCCGCACATTTAGAAGGAGGTAATATTGACTTGGGCAGCAACGGTTCCATAGTAGTAAGTGAGCTGGATGTGAAATGGGATATATTGAGCCTGAATATTGGCATTGATATCCCTACAATCTCTATTGGAGGTTTTTGCATTATTCCTGACCTCAGTGGTGGATGTTTGGTTAGGGCACCTTCAATAGACCTGTTTGAGGGAAATCCTGATGTTTCTATACCAATCAATCTTAGCAACTTACTGACATCCGAAATAACATTCAGTGCAATTCCAAAAGTATTCTATGGAGTTGGTTCTGGAGGCCTATCAAATAGATGGCAAGTCACATTAGTACCAACACTCCCTATAGATTTAGACATTATAGATATAGCCGATACGATAGGAGATTTGTTTCATAACCTGTTGGTAAACACAATTGATGATCTTCTCCAATCTCTTGGTCTGCCTGGATGGGCAATCGACTTTATCGATACTGTGCTGGGAGGTATTGAGGATATAATTGAGACGGTTCTTGATATTCCAGACGACATTGGTGAATTTCTTCTTGATTTAATTGGTAACATGGGAATATTTCAATCTCTGGTAGATTCAATTAGTCAGTATATTGCCATCACATTATTTGAACTAGAAGACCCATTGGAGATACTTGCTGCAAATCCGATTCCTACTCTATCTAATCCAGTTGCACCATTAATTCCTGTAAAAATACCAATTGAATTTCTAGGTATAAGAGTTAATAGCAATGGTAACGAAATGATACTAGAAGGAGACGTGGGAAATTAGACATGAATCTAAACATAAATCGCAACTTGTTTAGCCATATAAACACTGATAGTGGATCACTTTCTATATTATCTACAATTACCCACCAGTTCAACCAACCAGGTCATTATGAAGGAATTGTTATGAAAGGCTCGATTATAACACGTAGGTTTGGTATTGTAGTGACAGAAGATGGATCAGGGATAAATGAAAATACTGAAACCAGTACCATTACTTCTGGAAAGAAAGGACTCTCTTCTACAATATCATCTTCATTAACACAAGGTACCATGTATCCAAAACAGATACTTATAGACCTAAAGGATACAAGTCCTGATCAGTTTGTCTTGGCTACCAAAGGATATGCCGTGTTTTATGTCTCTGCAGGATTGGGTGGGTATGCTATTGAAGTTCATCGATTTGAAAAAGGGAATCAAATAAAGGTATTTGATAGTAGCCTGCTAAAAGACGAAGATACATTATCCGTAAATATTATTCGACCTGGTACCTATTCTATAACAAATACGATAAATAATGCTAAAGCAGACCTAGTGGTAAAGTACCCAGAACTCAAGAAGTTACAGAAAAATCCACAACCAGTTAAAGTAGAATGCTCAGTCCAAAATCAATTTAATCCCGACAAGGTAACACTCGACCCTGCCCAAGGATTGATATTTATATTCAAGACTCCGTCCAGGATAAAAATAGATCTAACTAAACCTGAGGACAGAACTCCTAGGATACGCAAGGAGAGAATTCTCGCTCGTAGAGAAAAAGAAAAAGGTGAAAAAAGGTTCATCAGAAAATACAGATTAATGCCAAGTGGCAATCCGGTTCAAGCACCAAATTAACAAACAATTAGAGATAATATACGGAAGGTTTACGATCATATCTTTTTAATATTGCCAAAAAAGGAGTGGAAACTTTAGCAGATTTCTATGATGAAAATATCTAAAAATATGTATATATTATTATGTTTCAATAATATATATGCTACTTCTATGTTCTAATGAAAAATATTTGTATTTTTGAATCAATCTGACCATATTATTCTCTTATTATGGAAACATGTATTGAAAATAATAATCTTTTAAATGAACATGAAAGGATAAAACATAGACCTGATAATAATAGCATGTATGGAAATCAGGTCATTAAAAATAAGCCCACCGACTGAAATTCAATTCATCCTGGCTCAATGTCATTTTATCAAGACTGTCGAGGATGTTTCAGAATGTCTTGTTAATTGTGTACCGGGTATAAAGTTTGGATGTGGTTTTTGTGAAGCAAGCGGTCCATGTCTTGTAAGGCATCAGGGTAATGACAAAGATTTGGAAAAGATGGCATCTGAATATGCGTATCGAATTTCAGCTGGACATAGTCTTGTAATTTTGTTAAAGGATGCATTTCCAATAAACGTCTTGCCAAGATTAAAGGAAGTCCCTGAGTTAGTAACTGTCTACTGTGCAACAGCCAATCCTGTAGAAATAATATTTGTAGATACTGAACAGGGACGCGCAATATTGGGTGTTGTTGATGGATACAAACCCAAGGGTATAGAGGCCGACAACGATATAGATGAGAGAAGAAAATTCCTACGCCATATAGGATATAAGTTTTAAACTTTTTTCCAATGTTTACCAATCGCTAAGTCATTGGTAGATACAAAAAAAATACCAAAAAAATTGAAAAATAGACCGTATTTTCCAAAAGTTTGACGAAAATTCTGAATTAACGATAGGTAAGAATAACACTATTATAATATAAAATAGGAATACTAAATATTCAAAGACTACACACTATCATTGTTATTTTATCGTTTATAGTCATTATCTTGCATCAAAATACATTATCGTATGCCCACATAGACAATCCAAAGATACAGGAATTGATATATAAAAATAAAAATATTAAAATCCAGTTTGGCTACCTCCCTGAGAGGCCTATTATTGATACATTCACAGAACTTCAATTCAGCTTGCAGGACCTAAAAACAAACAAACACGTGAAAGACTTTGATGCAAGAGTAGTTGTTACAAATGGTCAAAGATTATTTAAATTTGAAAATATTACTGTTTCTGATGGCGATTTTTCTGTAAAGTATATCTTTCCAGATGATGGAACACATCAGGTATTACTACGTGTCAATACTAATAATTCTGTAATAGTATCTTCATTTGATGTGTTTGTTCCACATCAGGCTCCTCCTACTCTATTGAATCCGTTTCCAAAAACAGTTGAAGGACAGTATACCAACGAACAGGTTGCGAGTATTATTTTAGCGGTTTTATTGCCAATCGCAGCAATAGTTTCAATTATTGTTGTAATTAAAAAAAAATAAAAAAAATATTAGGTTTCAAAGTTTTAAATATTATAAAAAATTTAATCTTGTTTATTTGGAAAAAATAATCAAATCAATATTTATAATCTACATTTTATAGGGTCTAATATTTTTTATATTTACGATTTGTTAAAGGTAATCATGAATTTTTATTTGATAAATATGGAATAGATTCCTAATACTAAAAAATATTTAAAAAATTACAAACATGTTATTTTTAAAAAGGACAATAACTACAACATCTGCGATACACTTCTCTCAAAGACAAACCTGTTAATTTAACCAATTTAATATAACCGTCGATGGAAATCATTATTTCTAATTAATTTAAATTAAATTCACCCTGAGCAGAAATGCAAATAACACAATTTGATTGTAATAAATTTTCCATCTGTTTATAATTACATGTGAAATTATAATATGGTCTAAAAATGAAGTACTGGACAATTATCTCAAATGAATTGTACGTAAATTTGTTAATTACCTGAATGATACTACTAAAAATATAATATTGATATGCAGATATTTTCTATTCTAATATATAAATCCGTGTTATCGTTAAATGAGGATTAGTGTAGCAAATTTTATTGTTATTAAACTTTGAAAAACACAACAATTAAAAAATTATGAAAATATCTGTAT
>QCWD01000103.1 GCA_013114725.1 Nitrososphaeraceae archaeon
AAGTGTTCCACAATTTCTGCATTTGCCATTGGATTGACGAACGATCTCTTTTATTGGCTTTATGTTTATCATCTTATTTACTGACGAACCACATTTTCCACAAATTATCTCAATAATTGGATAGGACATTTTTTCAGGTTATATTAGATGAAATAAGTAAATATCTGTCAAGTCTAATCAACCTGCTGATAAAAAAATATCATTCATTTTTTTTATATTTAGCATCTGTAGTCATACTACTGATCATTAGTTATTATTACCTTCATCGAATCAACTCCTTGATGAGCGCAATCTACCGCTTGCTGTGTTTTCTCCAAATTAAATCTATGAGTGATTAATGAATTAACGTCGATTTGTTTATTTGCGATTATTTTTAAAGCCTGATTCGTTTCGATTTCAGAGGCAGCATAACTCGTAATTAATGATTGTTCGTTTGAATATATTTTACTTATATCTGTGGAAAATATGGATCTTTTGGGTGGTACTCCAAATAATAAAACTTTACCACCTTTTCGTGTAATTTCAAAAGAATTTTTTAGTCCATCCATATTAGATGTTGCGACGATTGATACATCTACTCCGGTTGATTCTGTTTTATTTTTTATAATACCTGCAAAATCATCTTGTCGTGAATTAATAGTACTAATTTCATTGTTTATATTTTTTGCAAAGTCTAATCTAAAATTATTGACATCAAGAAGAAAAATATTTCCAACGCCAAATAGTTGTAGTAAGCTTGCAAACATTAAACCAGCGGGACCAGCACCAATTATGGCTAAATTATCTCCCTTTTGAAAATCTATTTTATTTATACCTTTTAAACAGCATGCAAATGGCTCAATCATAGATGCCTCTTCAAACGTCATCGAATCAGGAATTTTTAAAAGTCCTCCGCGTGATGCATTCCAGTAAGGAACTACAAATTCTTCAGATAATCCACAAGGATCCAAATTGCTTTTTTGGTACATATCACACATTGTAAAATCCTGATGACGACAATAATGACAAGAATAACATGGAACATGATGGTGCACAAAAACTCTATCACCTGGTGAAAAATTTCTAACGGAATTTCCAACTTTCTTGATAATTCCTGAAGGTTCGTGGCCCAGTCTCCCAGAGCTCATTCCATAACTTCCAAAAATTTTTTCCAAATCAGAACCACATATTCCGCATGCCTTCATTTTCACCAAAACATCCCATTTGCCTAACTCAGGTACACTGTAATCAACTACAGATATTTTTCCTGTTCCATTTATTTTAATTGTCTTGATTTGATTTGAATCCATTAGAACTGAATTAGTAAAGAATAAAAATGACTTTTAAGTCTATTTGAAATTTTTTTATACTAGATATAGGGTTCTATTGTAAATGATTAGACCAAATAATAAATTTCATATCTTTATGACTTGACTTTTTTCTGGTTTGCTTATCTTCAGATTTTATTTTGTATACTTGTCGGCTTTTTTAATAAATATTCTTTTACATCCTTCACAACAAAAATAGTATATTTCTCCATTGTACTTGTAAATAGTTGCTAATTCTTCATCTAGTTCAATACCGCATACGGGGTCGATAGGCATTATAGCATTAGAACAAGGTAAGTGTATTTATCTTTTAAGATTAATTTGGATTTATAAAATCTCGCAGCACTGTTCTTTGACCAAATCTTTGAGGGAACTTTATAGACAGCAAGATTTGACATTAGCACAACCTATCAACAACTACGACTCTGATGAAGATGAGACAGATATGAAATTGAAGTATCCATCATATAGACATACAACAAATAGCATCAGTGTAATCGTAATAATGTAAAATAACTTTTAAATTCATATATCCACTTGGGCATACGCAGATGATATTAAAAGTCGTTATTGGCATATGCTTTCTGAGAAGCTGATTAAGTTGAAATAATTTGAAATTCAATTATAAAAATAAATAACATGATAATATCATTTTGTGATAATAAAAGGTGATTTTGATGGATTGGGGAATGAAAAATAGATTATCCAAAATTATAAAACCAAACGATGGTAGATGTGTAATGCTAGCAGTGGACCATGGATATTTTCTTGGACCAACTGAAAGACTAGAGATTCCAGAAAAAACAATACGTCCGTTATTACAGCATGCAGATTCTCTGATGCTAACAAGGGGTGTTTTAAGAACGTCTGTCAACCCCAGTACCGATGTTCCAATGGTCTTAAGAGTATCTGGAGGAACAAGTATTGTAGGCGAAGACCTTTCTAATGAAACCATTACAGTATCAATTGAAGATGCAATAAAATTAAATGCATCATGCCTGGCCCTATCTGTATTTGTTGGCAGTAAATATGAACATCAGACTCTGGCCAATCTCGCCAAATTGGTTGACGAAGGTGAAAGATATGGTATTCCTGTACTTGCTGTAACTGCAGTGGGAAAAGAGATGGTCCGTGATGCAAGATACCTTGGATTGGCATGCAGAGTAGCTGCAGAACTTGGAGCGCATTTGATAAAAACATACTACTGCAGAAACTTTGAGAAGGTCGTCGAAGGATGTCCAGTTCCTGTAATTATTGCAGGTGGTAAGAAACTACCAACTGAAAAAGAAGTTTTTGAATTGACTTTTAACGCTCTAAGGGATGGTGCATGCGGTGTGGATATGGGACGAAACATCTGGCAATCTGAGTTTCCAATTTCAATGATAAAAACAATCAAGGCCATGGTTCATGAAAATTTTACAGTAAAGGAAGCTATGGATTTATTCCAGAAGGAAAAAAAGACAGAAAGAGATGGTTTTATACAGGCGATAAAGAAAGCAAAAAATACAAAAAGGATATAATTTTTACAATTTCTGTTATTTTTTTCTTTGAGGCAGCAAATAAATTTTTTGATATTATTTTCAAGTTTATTTTTTTTATCAAAATTGTCATTTACTGTCGTTTACATTTAAAATCACATTTTTTATCGCTTTTTTTTCAAATATGAACAATAAAATTTAATTGTATTAATATATCAGATTTTAATATTCAAATTGTGTTTGGAGAAGATGAACTATAATGGTTGAAATGACTGGTGCGAAGGCATTAATTACAGCTTTAGAAAAGGAGGACGTTGACATAGTCTTTGGGCTTCCAGGTGGTGCAAATTTGCCTATATACGATGCACTGGTAGATGCAAATTTTAGGCATATTCTAGTACGTCATGAACAAGGCGCAGCTCATATGGCAGATGGATATGCAAGGATAAAAAGAAAAGCCGGTGTCTGTCTTGCTACATCTGGTCCAGGAGCCACTAATTTAATTACTGGCATTGCTACTGCATACGCTGATTCTTCACCGATGGTTGCGATAACTGGACAAGTTCCATTGGAGATGATAGGAAAGGATGCATTCCAAGAAACAGACATAATTGGTATCGCAAATCCATGTACCAAATATTCATTTCAACCCCGGACTCCTGATGAGATTCCATCGATGGTGAAAAAATCATTTTATATTGCAGAAAGTGGAAGGCCAAGTCCTGTACTGCTGGATGTACCTAAAGATGTTCAACAAGCAAGGTCTGATATATCTTTTCCAGATCTCATCAAAGTGCGTGGTTATTCTCCAGTAGTTGATGCTGATCTATCACAAATTGGCAAAGCAGTTGAACTTCTTTTGAAATCAGAAAAACCATTGATCATGGCAGGAGGTGGAGTAATATTATCCGGGGCATTTCATGAATTGCAAACTTTAGCAGAATTGTTATCTTCACCTGTGGTAACCACATTTAAAGGAAAGGGATCGTTTCCAGAAAACCATCAGCTAGCTATGGGTCCAATAGGAATGCATGGACATCCTGAAGCAAACAAGATCGTTTTGGAAGCAGATTGTATTTTAGCAATAGGAGCTAGGTTTTCAGACAGGTCTGTTGGAAGGTTTGATGAATTTGGAAAAGGTATGGATATAATACACATGGACATAGACCCGGCAGAAATTGGTAAGAACAAGTCTGTGGATGTAGCAATTATCGGAGATGTAAAATCCTCAATGAAGACACTTATTAAGATGTTATCTTCTACAATCAAAAAAGACATGCTCAACAGCAACATAGCTGAGAACAGATGGCTAAAAAGAAGAAAAGAGTTAATTGAATATTACAATGAGACTATGAAAGATTATTCAAGAGAGATAACAGCTAAAAAATCAATCAAAAAACTCCGTGAATTACTACCTGCAGAAGCAATAGTTACTACAGAAGTGGGCCAATGCCAGATGTGGACTTCACTGCATTTTGATGTCATCTCACCGGGAACCTTTTTCAGTTCAACTGGATTGGGTACAATGGGATTTGGATTTCCTGCATCTATTGGTGCAAAAGCAGCCAGACCAGAAGTACCTGTGGTAGATATTGCAGGTGATGGTTCGTTTAGTATGACTGAAAATTCACTGGCTGTGTCTGTTCTGGATGATTTACCTGTGATAGTATTTTTGTTAAATAATTATATGCTTGGGATGGTAGCGCAATGGCAAAGAACATTTTATAACCGAAGATACATGGGTGTACATCAACACAAATGTCCTGACTACGTAAAACTTGCACAATCATATGGAGCTGATGGTGTCAGTGTTCAATCAATGGCTGAACTTGACAAAGCAATAAAAGATGCGTTAAAATCTGACAAAACAACTGTTATTGATATACCAATAGACCCCGAAGAAGACGTTTATCCATTTGTTGCACCGGGAACTGGATTAAAGGATATGGTCGTAGGGGGTTGAAACATGTCTAATTTTAATTTACAAAAAAAAGATAATGATATGCCATTAAATATTTTATCGGTGTTAGTGGAAAACAAGCCCGGAGTCTTGTTTAGAGTAACCAATCTCTTCAGGTCGAGAAATTTTAACATCGAAAGCATAACAGTTGGATTGACAGAACAGCAGGATATCTCTAGAATGACGATCGCAACAAAAACCGATTATAGAACATTAGACCAATTAATAAAACAATTGAGAAAATTGATAGATGTGATAGAAGTAAATATTCTTGATCTAAGTAAAACTGTATTTAGGGAAATTGCTCTTGTAAAGATAAAGGCAGACAATCCTACATCACGGATGGAGATATCTCATTTTTCCTCAATATTTCGTGCCAATATTTTAGACATCAGTAAGGATTCTATGACCGTTGAAATAACGGGAACTCCAGACAAGATAAACGCATTTGGTAATTTGGTTAGTAATTATGGAATAATTCAAATG
>QCWD01000104.1 GCA_013114725.1 Nitrososphaeraceae archaeon
ATCACATAGCAACAGAGTTGGAAGTATTATAAATGTAATACGATCAAGTAAAATGAACCATCTAGAATTTCATATCTACAATTTCTTGTTTTCTTGATGGAAAGGAATGAATTGTAGATTCAATTGATTACAAAATTTGGAGTAAAATAGAATCCTTCCACTTCATCGTTTATTTCATATTCAACCACGATTTTCCATAACGAATCATGTGTAAAAATATTCGGTATTTTAAAATAAATTTCGCCTTCTTGTTCATATGTTTCTAAAATGATCTTGTTAAAAGATTTTTCATCAATTCCAATTATTTTACCATTCTCGACGTTATATGGAATCATATAAATATCAAGACCAAAAATATCAAAAGGCAGATTTCCTCCAATTTTTATCAAATGAAATATTTCGTTTTTTGATACAGTTAGTTGGGTAAGATTCTTGTTTAAATCACCATAATTAGTTACTTGATTGATTGTATCGTAGTCATCATTTTGGATTATTTCAAAATTTATAAGAATAGTGAGTGTATTATTAACAGAAGAAATATTGAACATGCAGGGACTGTTTTGGACAAGATAATAAAAAAAAGAACATGGGTTTTTTAGATGTACATCGTCTGTAATATTGTTAAATAGTGTGGATTCTATAATTTCTTGCTGAAGAGCAAAATGAAGACTTTGTGGTACGTTTACAAGTATAATACATAAAATAAAATAATAATAAAATTGATTAACCATTGATATATATGAAAAAAAATAGAATAAAAACATTTGTTTAATTCCAGATAACAAAAATGTTGTATACAATCTATGGCTTATTTTATGGTAGATCTTACGGTAAAGAATATTCTAACAACACCTTAGTTGCATGATTCAAGTCCTAACATTTACTAACAGTTTTTAGTCATTAGTTATATCAGACGGCCTGATGAAGAGAAAGCAGTTATCTCATAAAACCAAGTAAGAGATAATAAAATATTTTGATATGCCAATATCTAAGACATAGTACAAAATAGGAAGAATAGAGATAAAAATCCAGAAAATTTGTATGTTCTAATTAATCCACACTATAATCATATAGATTAATCAAATTCCATGGATAGAATATTATGTAACCTCTATTATATACATATTAAATTTTTATTTTAATCCAGATGATACAGAACTAAAAAAGTTATTAATAACATTGTTCTATCCTTTATTAATGAGAAGAACGTTTTTTTATTAAAATTTTACCCAGTTTTATACTCTTACTAGTAATCATCTCCTTCCTGAATTTGCAAGAGAATGGGATATTTCAAATAATAATAGCACAAAAAGATATTTCATTAACTAAGGATTGGTCATTACAAAATAATCAGACTGAATTGGCAATTTATAATAAAAATATCATAGTACAACTTTTAGCAGACCGTCTGGAAATCAAACTCAATAAATCAGCTGCAATATTGGAAATTGCAAGCAAACTCCCACAGATTATGAGTCTACCTGATGCGAATTTAATAGACCCATCTATCCATGGTATTTCAGAATATGAAGAAATATCCAAAAGACAGGTAGCACAAAATATTTTATCTGTGGATAAGGATTTTGGACGAATTTTCTATATGTTGCCAAATGGTGATATGTATTTTGAAGAACCATATTTTCTCCAAGAGAATCTCACTTTAGATAACTTTGTGTTTAGAGACTATTACAAGGGGGCTGTATCTACTGGCGATACGTATCTGGGAGATGTAGTTTTATCTTCATCATCTGGCCTTCCACAATTTAACATTGTTGTGCCATTATATTCCAATAACAGTGGTAGCAGCGAGAACAACACCACGAAGAATTTGATAGGCTTGCTTACAGGTATTCAGGACACTTCGATATTTAAAAATTCATTAGAATCTCTCCCCTTATCAGAAAATGAAATTGCAATGTATGTAGATAGTAATGGTAATACTATTGCTAGTTCATCATCTTCAACAAATCTTGATAATCAAAATCAATCAAATAAAATCTCATTTCTCCAGTCTTTCAAAGACGTTATAGACGGCAAGTCTGGTTACAACATTGAAAATATTAATGATCACCATATGTTAATTGTATACGCACCAGTAAAATTCAAGACAACGACGTGGGGAGTATTCTTCATTTCTTTTTTAAATAATACTGTTAGGTGAGAAATCATTATTAAATCTAGTGGATTTAGAGTTCGTTAATTTAACAAAAGACATGTAGCTTGCGAGATCTCGATTCTTAAATATGCTGAACATATTTGAATGAAATAAAAAAGATTTTCCCCACAACCATCTTCATCTAATTGGTGCGAGGTATTTGTCTATTTTTTGATTTGGGTCCAAAATTACAGTAAGGTATCATTTATTATCTAGATTTTCGTATAAAAGGTGTGTAATATGGAATATTAATTTTCTTAACAAAATCATGTTTGCAGATATAGATGGGATGTGTATCTGTTTTTATTTTCAATTAGATGATATCCAGATTGTTTTATGATACCATCTTCCATGGGTTGTTATAAATATGATGAATTGTCGATGTGATGTAGGAAAGATACAATTACGAGTATAGAAATATTAAGGTTGTAAGGTAGATCATTTAATAATCGATATAACATATGTGGGAAAATCGTTGTGTTTATTTTGATGATGATAAATGTTATCAAGTTCTGTGACGAATTGTAATTAAAAAAACTTTACATTTATCATATTAAAAAATATGGTAGAAAGAGTAATTCGGTGTTTTTTTATAATAAAATTGATAATTTTGAAGTTGACGGTCCTTATGTGATAAAATGAATTTTGATCAATGGTGCATATACAATTGGATATAATTTTCTATAAATATACAAATATATTCAAAATGATAAATTTAATCTAAAAATTGAAGATGTTGGAGTTAAAACAACGAAACCCTATTTTAAGAAAAAATATTTTTATTTTATTAACAATCTTTTATTTTTTGCCAATATTTACAAATTATTAAAATCGATATTGTTGCCTCTATAAAATCTGAAATATTTTGATTGTTCAAAAGTTATTTTTTTAATGAGTCTCAGTTATTGGACATAAATTAACAAATTTGAGTTATGGATATTTAAATAATTATAATATTTATATATCTTTAACAAAAAGAAAGAATAATAGAATGAGAATTAGAGCTTTTGCTGCAAACCATGCAGGGGAAAAATTAAACTATTTTGAATATAATAGAGATTCGTTAAACAATGATGAAATAGAGATTGATGTTCAGTACTGTGGAATATGTCACAGCGATTTACACATGCTCAACAATGATTGGAAGATTACACAATATCCATTTGTACCGGGACATGAAATAATTGGAAAAATATCTCTTGTTGGAAGTCATGTAAGAAATTTACATGTGGGTCAAAGCGTGGGAATAGGATGGAAATCAAGATCATGTCTAACGTGCGAACAATGTATGACAGGTTATCATAATCGATGTCTTTTTGGCGAAGATGTGATTGTAGGCAGATACGGTGGTTTTGCAGATAAAGTACATTGTCAAGATATCTGGGCGATCCCTTTACCTAAAAATATGAATCTTAAAACTGCGGGTCCTCTTTTCTGTGGGGGTATAACCGTATTTACACCCATATACCAGAACAACATAAAGGCTACTGACCATGTTGGCGTTATTGGAATAGGCGGCCTGGGGCATATGGCCCTTAAATTTCTAAAATCATGGGGTTGTGAAGTTACAGCATTTTCAACCAGTCCCGAAAAGGAGAAAGAGGCACGAGAATTTGGAGCTCATCACTTTGTTAATACTACTGATAGTGATTCTTTAAAGTCACTTGAAAATAGATTTAATATGATTCTGGTCACATCTAATGTGGACCTTGATTGGAATGGGTATGTAAATGCTCTCAAACCCGGAGGCAATTTGCATATTGTTGGAGCAGCGGGTGCCATGAAAACATTGGATGTCTTTCCATTAATAAGCGGACAAAAGTCGATTAGCGGTTCGCCGATAGGAAATCCGTCAATGATTTCAAAAATGCTTGAATTCTGCTATCGACACAACATCGAACCTATGATAGAAGAGTATCCAATGTCTGAGATAAACCAGGCCTTTGATCGGTTAAAATCAGGTAAAGCAAGATACAGAATAGTTTTAAATAATGATTTTAAATAAAAATATCTAGTTGGATCATGTGTCCAATTATTTGTTACCATCCAAAAGCATCAAATGTTAAAATCATATTACTATAAAAAAGATATAGATACAAAACAACATACCATACTATTCACATAGTAAATATAAAATAGATATTTTCAAAATTAATCACAAAAAAAAGATACACCATTTTTCAATCATTTAATACATTAGATATTTCAGTAAATTATACCACATATTTCTAATGAATAATCACAATAAAAAAAGAGCAGTCAAAACATTTCTACTACCTTTTAAAAATAGGTTTAGTTAAAAAAATAGGTTAGTTTAATGATATCGATTTCTCCGCAGCATCTATAGTATAGGTTATGGTAAATGGCTCTCCTGTAGTCTTATGAAATACAAGAGCACTTCCCGCAAATTCAAAAGTACCAGAACTGATGCCGGTTCCATTTATCTCGATCGGAACATCAACAAGACCTCTAAAATGAGATATGGCAATACTCTTGTTTCCGGGCAAAATAGCATTGTATGGTTCACCGTGTTTTGAATCTGGTTGTACCTCTGGGGTGTACCATTGCAATACTTCAACTTCTATTGGTTTGCTGGCAGTAAATGTGACCTTTCCTGACCAAATACTTTCCGGACCTAGGAGAGGAAGTGCAAATACAACCTGATGTATTGGTTGGTCGGGATGCTTTACTGGTGCAGGTTTTGACATTACCGTTTTCTGTTCTATTACAAAATCTTTAATCATATTATGGTATTTATAATATGTTTCGGTATTGTTTGTTAAAAATTCGATGTTTTTATCATAAATACCCATACTAGAATTATTAAAAAATCCAAATGCTATGGCATTGTTGTTAAATAAAAATATTGTAATACCCATCATGAGTATAGAAACAAATAATAAAAAACCAGAATCTAGATAACTCCAAGTCAAGCCTAATTTACGCATCAGTTGATTTTT
>QCWD01000105.1 GCA_013114725.1 Nitrososphaeraceae archaeon
GGTTGGAATTAAGTATGTTCATCTTCTGATAATAATTGTTCCTCTTTTAATTTTCTTTCCCCTTCTACACTTAATTCTTTTAATCTTCGTTTAATTTCACTTACGGTAGAATTATCATACTGCAATCTATAATATGCATTAAATAATATTACTTCATCTAAAGTTCTTACCAGATCATATTTGTTTACATACCCCATTATTTCAAATATTTTTCTACAATCTAAAGTTATTTTAACATCATCTTCGTCACTTCTTTTCTTTTTATAAATTATTGTTGTACTGCATTGTGGATTATATCTTCTGATTCTAGCTAACATAGCCTGTGCTAATCCTGTAATAGATATTCCTTCGGATAAAATATGAGTTTTATCATCCACATGAAGTTCTTTTATATTTCCACCAACATTAAAAATTTGATTATCAATTCTATTGTCTTTACTATCCATTAATGCCATTTTTGTAACAAGCTCTGAAACATCTCTAACTGAAATAAAATCGCGTGTTTGTAAACCACTACCAAAAATTATAATGCTATCATTGGATAAAACATTTTGAGCAAAGGTGTTTATAGCTCTATCGCTTGGCATATATCCTGAATAAACTGTACCAAGTCTTAATATAGTATATTTTATACCATATTGTTTTGACAATTCAATTACTTGTTGTTCTTGTTTAAATCTACGTATGCCACGTTTGGTTGTTGGTTTACATTCAGTATTTTCATTGGATATTCCATTATTTCCATACACTAATGCAGTTGAAAGATGAATTAATCTATTTTTATACCCAAGTTTTCCTAAAATATTTAAAATATGTTTGTTATATTTAATATCTATATATTCTGAAGCTTGAATATTGCGTGATAAATATTTTTTAGACCAATATTGTGAGGAATTACATAAAATTATTGAATCTATATTAGCAACATCAATATTAATTAATAATTTTTTTAGTTCATTAATATCCAATTCACTGATATGTTCATGTCGTATTTTTTCAACAAGTATGTTTTTCACACCTTCTAAATCTGGATTATTATAAATCTGTTCTGGATCATTAAAATCAATTACAATAACATTGGTTTCGTGTGGTATTATTAAATCTCTTATAATAAACGATGCAAGTTCATTAGAACCAAATACAATTACATATTTATTTTTAGTGGTATCTACACTACTCACTATAATTTTAGTGGTATAGGTATATTTAAATGTTATGCTTAACAGATATTTAAATTAAAAATATATATTTATTATAATGGTTCCTACTGAAGTAATTAATAATTTACCTGAAATCCCAGAATGGATGCCTGAAATTATCCATAATGTTGGATTGGTTTTATTACAAGACGATATACATGATATAGGTTACTTTCAGTATTATCACAGACAACATCATTATTACAATGGCAAAAAATCACCTAAACATCCTTCGCCTTTTCATCATTGGCAAATTGGGTTATTAATGCTTGTTGGAGCTCAATTTGCAGGATTGTTAAATCAAGCAAAACAATTAGCTGTTATAATGAAAGAAGATAACGAAATAAACTATAATGATTATATGAAAGAAATCAATGATAATAATAGAGTTTTAAAGATATTACCATTCAATCCTATTTTAATTAAATAACTATTTATAAACTTTTTCATAATATAATTTATGTAAATAATGAAATTACCAGATTTAAAATTTAATAATCCAGCATTTTTAGTAGGGGCAGCTGCAATAGCAGGATTGGTAGCTGTATCTGTTCTTTCCAAGCAAAAAGCTTCAGTAAACCCAGCTTCATTACAATCATATTTCCTAGAACAAGGTAGTTTTGGAAGAGCTGATTTAGAAAATTATCTTAATACTGTACCAACTCAAGTAACTTTACCTATTCCTAAATTATATGAAAGAATTACAATTGCTGAATGGAACGGTCCCTGTATTTAATTAAATTCTAATTCTTTTTATTATTACCATGAAACCTGATAATCTTGTACCCCTTGCGATTGCTGGCGTATCATTATTTGTATTTGCGTTTATATTTGGAGCAGGGTTTCAAGCTGGAAAAACGGGTTATGATTCTATCCAAAATAATTTTAAAGAAAATAAGCCGATTTTTAATGCAAGAACGGTCTTTATAAATAAATAATTTAGATTTAAATATTTTTATCATAATAAATATTGTAATTTGACAGAAGAATCTAACGAGGAAGAAAAATCTCCCAATATTTATGGTTTTAAATTATCTGACCTTCAAAATGCTGGTATAGCAGCTGGCATTGGTTTGGGTTTATTGGCTCTTATATCCCCTCATATTTCAAAACTTTTTAACCAACAACAACAACCGCAACCACAAATAAATCAAGAAGAATTAATAAGAAGATATAGAGAAAGAATAAGACAGCGTAAGTTAGCAATGCAACAAGCTGAGGAATTTGAAGACCCACAAAATCAACCACAAGAAGAAATACACCAACAACAAGAAGAAGAAATAGAAGATCCAGGTCAAAACACAATTAGTTACCCCTCTTTAGATGAATTAAAAGGCGTATTATAATTTCCTTTTAAATATTAAAAATAATTATAAATATTGTAATAATGAAACTAAACTTTCTTAAAGTACCAAATGTAAAATTGAATGATAATACAAAGCTTTTAGTAATAGGTGGACTAGCTGCAGCTGGTATATGGTATTTCGGTATAAATCCATCAACAAGAAAATTCGATTTACTTGGCATGTTTAATATGAATAAACAAGCATCTCCATTACCAAATATAGCTGATGCTCCAGATATGGAACCAATTACAGTTACCAATGATAAACCAATGTCAAATATAAGGATGCCAACTGCTTTCAGAGCTCAGTATTTTAATGATGAAGTATCTGATTTAAGATATAACAGCGTAACTGGTGCTTATTAACTTGGGTAATAATGGTGCTGTACTAGCTATCCTTGTTATTGGTGGTGGTATAGTATCTTATTTTGCAATTCCAGAATTTAAAAAAGCTGTAGATGATTTTTTAAATGAACATGGATTTAAATCAACAGAAAATACTACACAACCTAAAAACATGGCTGAAGTTATAGAAGCAATAAAGAAACATCCAAATATGAAATGTTTTAAAAATAAAGATGGATTTACTAGATGTAGTTGGTGTAACAAATACACAAATGCACAATCAGTACCAACCGACTTATGTGGAACTTCTATTGCTATAACACAAGGTAGTCAGGTAAATACTGTAATAAATCATGCAAGACAGGCTTATTTATATAATGTAGAACAATTACGAAAAGCTGGACAGGCTAAGGCAACTTCAGCATATTATATCAGACTATAATTTTTTTATTTATAAACTTTCTTTTAATATTTAATCTGTTAATAATAATGGCAAATGTTGAATCATGGATTAAGCTTGTCGGTACCGCTGTTGTAATTGCAGGTGCTTATCTCTTTGTAGCTCCAAAATTAGGAAAATATGACCCAGTTAAATTTATCGGTGACCATATTCCCCAAATAGGTGGACAACCATCTAAACCAGTAGAAGTACCAGTTCAAAATGATACTGGTGTATTCCCAGCTAACTTTAATCAATATTCAGATGACTCTTATGCAAATGCAGTAACTTTTACAAATGATATAGTTCCTTCTGTATATCCCCAAGGCGTAAGATTATCAGGTGCTTATGACTGATATTTTTTTTTAATTTAAAATCAATTTATAATATTTATCCCCTCTATATTTATGCCAAATAGCATGATGTTCTTTACAATAACAAAGCATATACTCTTGTATATATTTTAATTCTGGATATTCTGATTGTGGGAATATATGATGAACATCTATTCTTGATATTTTAGAAGTTTTACCACAATTATACCATTTACATGTGTTTTTATCCCTTTTTCTTACTAAATTCATTGATACTTCTAAATATAAATCATTTTTATTACGTGAACGTGGATTAACAATCCTTTCATAGTGTTTTCTACAATAACCTAATCCTTCATGTTTACCTTGACAATTTTCTATTTTACAACCTTGATTCCCGTCTTTAATTTGAATGGGATCATTAAGATTTTTATTACTTTTAATTCTATTATAATGTAATTTACAATAACCTAAACCATGATGTTTACGTTCACAATTAATTATTTGACATTTTCTATTTTTAGTTACAAGAAATGGTAGGTCTAATGGAATATTTTTCGATTGACGCTTATAATGAAATTTACAAAGTCCTTTACCATGATGTTTTCTATTACAGTTTTCAACTGAACATATCTTATTTTTAACTTCAATTTTTTTAGGTTGATTAAATGGAATATTTCTTCTTAGTCGTTGATAATGAAATTTACAATAATTCTTTACCATAAATTTATAATTACAATCTTCATTATGAGCCATGCATATATTTAAATAATTAAAATGTGTATCTCCCATGTTTATCTAGCAATAAACAATTAACATTCTACATATTTAATTATGTAGAATGTTAATATTTTTATTTTAATTTTTATTATATTTTTTTGTGAATCAAAATAATTTATTGTTTATAGGATCTGTTTCTGCAGTAGCAGGGTTAACTTATCTTTATTTACAAGCAAAAGAAAAAGAAAAATTTAGAGTATTCTCAAGTGAAATAACACCAGATAATCTTATATCAAGTATAACCCAATGGATTATTGCTAATTCTTCAAATGTAAATGAGGCAAGGGAAAGATATAGTAAAATATATCAAGAAATTAAACGGTATAGACATAATATTTTACAATTAGTAAATGATAAAAAAGAAGGAAAACTCACAAATGAAGAATTTAGAGATGAAATCAAACAGCTTATAAGACATTTAGTAGCAGAAGCTCAAAATGGATTATATTTAACTAAAATAACAGTAAGTGGAGATGCCAGACCAGAAATGCGATTATATAAAAATGGTAAATGGTATAGAAGAATTTATCGCGGTAAAAACAGTCCAATAGCATAATTTAATAAACAATTTTAATTAATTATTTATATATAAGATGGCTGTTAAATTAGACTTAACCACAATAATATTGGCTTTTGGTGGAGCTGGTTTGATAAATTTGATGTTGATGAAATTTTACAGGGGTTAAAACCTAAATCCAGAATAGATGAAACTGAAACGGAAGAAGAACCGGGCTTAAAACCACTGGTATTAGAAGATAAATTTGAACAAACACAAAAAAATATCAGTCAAACTTTTCCAAATTATCCCTTTGATGACTCAGAACCAGTTCAAGGAGGTGATCCACGTTTACCAAATGCAATTATAAATAACAATTTAAATGAATTAGGAAATCTATTCGGATATAATTTTAATTCATTTTATTATGATGATCAGGGAAATGTAGTACCTATTCCACTACCTACAGCTCAATCAAAGATAGAAAAATGTAAAAACTACTGTGATACTTTATATCAAGGAAGTCAATTAGCAATAGATTTATGTAAAAAAGGATGTGAAACTGGTTATTCGTCTGGACATACAAAAGCAATAATGAGTAAATTGTATAAACCAAGATATGAATTAAAAGATAAATTCAGTATATTCGGATATGATTACAACCAAGATAAAAATATATTACAGATAAAGAAATTTACATCAGATCCTTATAACATTAACTCTAATATAAGTTATAGAGTGAGTGTATAATGGGAAAACTATTTGATTATATAGCACTTGGTGTTGTTGCAGTTGGTGGAATTTATGTATATCAAAATCCTAAAGTATTAGATGAAATAGCTGAAAAAGTTAAAGAACTATTTAATAAGGTAGGTGGAGATAATAATGAGCCGGTTTCAGAACCAGAACCTTCAGAAAGTGAAGATGAGGATAAAGATAAAGACGAGGATGAAGATAAAGACGAAAAGAAAAAATCAAAATATAGCCAAATATATGATTTCCCATATATATCATACAGAACTATTTTAACAAATAAAGGAATATTAGATTCAAATAGAATATCTTATTTTTAAACATTTCTTTACTATTTTATTATTATGAGAGATTTACTCAATATAGTTTTAATAGGGGGTTTAGCTATTGGTGGTATTTATATATTAACTGATCCTAATTTATGGAAAAATAGTGATAGTCAAACTATCGTAAATAATAATATAACAGATCCGCCTGTATCTACAGATACATCTACATCATGTAAACAATATTGTAGTGAAGCTGGAACTGCTAGAGGCAATAATAAAAAAGACTGGGAAAATGCATGTGATGATTATAAAAAAAATTGTAGTGGCAGTTGTAGTAAATGTAAAAGTTTCAGTGGTTCCTCAGACAGTGGTAATTCATCAGATGGTGGTAGTTCTTCAAATTCTAATGATAATACATCTAAACCAACACAAGGTACATGTAATGTAACAGTTTCGCTGTGTGAAAAAGCTAATCCTGGGCAAAAATGTACTGTTGTTAAAAATTCAAATGGTACTTGTAAGTGTGATTGTAAAACTGTTATGAAATATGGTTGCAATAAATTTGGTAGCACTTGGTATTATTACGCGCCATCTATAAAAGATGGAAAAACTCATACAGCAACAGGTAGTACTTGTACATCTGCATACAATAACTATGTGAGTAAATACGGACAACCACGATATGGAAGTGCATATACACAAGCTTTCCATGTAAATACATACCGTTATTCAAACGATAAATTGAATTTACCAAAAGCATATAGAGTAACACCAGTTAAATTCATAAATGATATAAGAATTGCCAACTGATTCATTACCTCTTTCTTTAAAACCAAGCATTGATTCTGCAATACAACAAACATCAACAGATAATAAAGAAAGAATAATAAGTTTTTGTAAAATAAAAAAAGACATAATTCCTACGGATATTGTTAGTGGTGACCACAAATCAGCTGTAATTCAAGATTGTAATAACAGTCAAAAAGTTGGTGATTTTCATACACATCCGTATATCGAACAGGCATTAGGAACAACCCCATCCGAACAAGATTATTATGCCAATCTTAATGAATCAAAAATATACAAAGTAAAACAGGTTTCATGTATTGCAACACAACAATCAAAATATATTCATTGTTTTGAACCAAAAAAAATACCTAATCAGCAAAAAATTAATCAATATTCAACAAATGATGATAAATTTTTCATAGAAAATTTATATAAAGATTTTAAACATGGTTGGTACGACAAAAATACATTTAAAAGAGTAACTCCAAAAATAGAAGAAATATTAGATGATGGGTTTGGTAAGTCAAAAGATATGATAAAATCTAGTAATGATATAGCACAAATAAAAAATTCATGTAAAAATGTCGGTGGATTTAATGCAAATGATAAAAAATATAAAGATGTTTTGATTAAAGTATGTTATAGAAATATGCTAAGTTAATTTATGTACCTTAGCATATCCTTTTTCTCTTTCCATTAGATGTGAATACACCATTATTCTACCATTTGGTTCAATTACAACTTCAACAGCTCCAATTTCAGGTGTAGTTCCAGCTAAGCCATTTTTAAATAAGAATGGATCTGGGAATTTCCATGCTGGTGTAGTAATTGTATGACTTTTACCAAATTCTATATGGGAATAATAATGTATATGACTACGTATTGTTAAATCAATATGATTTTGAACTGGCAACATTTTACCAACTTCAAAATGCATACCAGCAGCTTCACGCGCTGGAGCTGTAGTTCGATATGCAAACCATCTACTACTACCTACATGATGCGTCATATTGATTGTCTTATCTAATATTTCTCCAATAAAAAATACATCAGTATAAGTTAAATCTTCTTTATTTTTAATTTTAACAGAATAATCTTCATAACTATTATAAGGAAAAGCGTTTAATCTACGAGCTACTTCTTCTTCAACTTCAATAGTTCCCTGTTCTAAAGCAACATGATAACCACTACCTCTAGTGATGATGATATTATTATAATCATTTGAAGCTGTAATTGGTATATATTTCATTAATTTCATAAAATCACTTATTTGATCATCAAGCACATTACTAGACCAATTATCAGTACCGCGTGTTTTTCTGTTTGGTCCATTGACTGGTTCACCATTTATAAACAACCACGCAGGTTTACCATTTACTAATTGATCTTTTATCGACTTCCAATATTCAAACATAGCTTTCTGTCTGTTAGTTCTTTCATATTTTGTAGATAATTCCTTAATGAAAGGACTATCTGAACATATCGCTGTTTTAGCTCCTACATGAACATCTGATAATATCAGGATGCTTTTTGAACTTGTTTTACGTGCATTTTTGGTTAAATCAACCTTTGCCATCTACAACTTTTATAGATTATTATTATAAATCAGTAGTAAAACAAAGTAAATATATTAGATGTTTTATTACAGCTTTTTAAAAAAAACCTTTATATTTACATCAGTATGGGTTTTTATCCAATCTATCAGGACAATACAGCAGCTAGCGGTGTGACCGTGCCAAACACAGATACAAACTTGAAAAGTTTTACACTACCAGAAAATAACTATAAAACAATATTTGTATTAGCTTCAGTTAAAACAGCTTCTACAGGTACATCAACAGCACAAAACTTGACATTTAAAATTAAAATAGGAACTACAATTGCAGCTAACACTAAAAACTTTGTTAGACCAATTACAGCAGCTGTCGTAACTTACTTTGATACATTCTATCATTTCGGAGAATGTAGAGCTAAAGAAGTTGTAGCTGTATCACATGGAGCTCCAGCAGCTGATGCGAACACTACGGTAACATGCCAAGACCTTAATATAATTGGTATTACCTAAAAATCTTTTTTTTATTAGTAAACTTTTTATTATAGTTTTATTATAAATATTTAATGAAGCACTCATATAGTAAAATACAATCAGTTATTATAGGAACATCAAATAATACTTGGAATATAATAAATCCAGAATTTAAAGAAAAATGTAAACAACAGTTAATAGTACGCGATGGAAATATATGTAATATGAAATATAATAATGGATGCGGTAAAGAATTACAGGATTCTTTTCTACAGATAGACCATATAATTCCAATAAGTCTAGGTGGTAATATAATGGATTTAAGTAATATGCAGTTGTTATGTAATAAATGTCATAAACGAAAAACTATCAGAAAAGATAATAAAGCTATAGAAAATAGATTTAAAATAAAAAAAAGTTTTTTATCCTAATTGTGGGATAAATCCTTGAACTGTATCGTATGGATTAATTGTTCTTATTCC
>QCWD01000106.1 GCA_013114725.1 Nitrososphaeraceae archaeon
ACTAGTGTTATTGTGATGTATTTGGATGAACTTGTTCAGAAAGGATGGGGATTGGGATCTGGAATTAGTTTGTTTATCATGGCTGGAGTAGCACAGACTATACTATGGAGTTTATTTAGTCCTATTCCTGGACCTACAGGAAGTCCTGTGGGACTATTTCCGTTTATCGCAGATGCGTCAGTAAACGGAAATATTCAAGATATCTTCTTTAGATCAGGACAACTGCCAAGCCTTTTCGGACTTGCACTTACAGGTGGAATATTGGCACTATTAATATACGTACAAGGAATTCATGTAGATATTCCGATCGTTTCTACAAAGTACAGAGGATTTACTGCTGTTTACCCAATTAAATTATTATATACTTCTAACATTCCTGTCATTTTAACCACAGCTCTGGTTGCTAATGCCGTCTTTATGGGTCAGATGCTATGGGCAAACTATAATCCCCAAAATGATAATCCAATTTTTAATTATATCGCACAATATGATCCCACACAATCTCAATCACCGATCGGCGGTATTTTGTATTATCTTAGTACTCCGCGAGGACTTGATTTAGCTATTCTAGATCCAGTTCGTGCTGTAGTGAATATCATCGTAATAACTGCAATAATTACTGTTTTTGGCAGACTGTGGGTAGAATTGGGTGGTTTATCACCGAAAGCAGCTGCAAAGAATCTTTTAGATGCAGATGTTCAGGTTCCTGGGTTTAGGAGGTCTGAAGGTTCTGTACAAAATCTTCTTAGCAAATACATTCCTGCAGTCACAATTATAGGAGGTATCGTTATTGGATTATTAGCTTCAATTTCTGATGTTTTAGGAGTCTTTGGTGGAGGAATTGGCTTGTTGTTGATGGTTGATATTTTGGTAAATTATTATAATCTGTTAATAAGAGAAAAAGTGGATACAAATATGCCAAGATTGGCGGCTTTAATTGGTCGAAAAGAACAATAAAAAAATCATAATAGTTGTTGGAATACCCGGAGTAGGTAAAAGTACTATTGTGAATAAGGTAACTGAAATATTAAATCACAAGAAGATTAACACTAGTGTTGCCATATTTGGCTCTATGATGTTAGATGAAGCAAATAAAATGAATATATCAAATAGAGATGAGATACGAAAATTATCAATCTCCCAACAACACCTATTGCAAGAAAAAACGGCAAAAAATATTGCTTCAATAGATTCTGATGTAGTAATTGTGGATACACATCTGTTTATAAGAACTAGGTCTGGATATTATCCTGGATTACCCCAAAATTTGTTAAATATTATTCAACCAAGTAATCTGATCCTGATTTTGGCAGATTCAAATGAAATATATGAAAGACGATTGACCGACAAATCGAGAAATCGAGATTTGACTTCACTTGAAGAAATAGAGTCTGAGCTTTCTATATCCAAAACAATGATCTCATCTAGTTCAATAATTTCTGGTGCGCCATTTAAGATTATTAACAATCATAATGAAAAAGTAGATGAAGCAGTTTCTATGTTTTTAGAGGCTATTTTTATTAATGATGAAAATTGATATAAATTTTTCTATTTGAAAAGAAATAAATAAATTTGTAATAAATACATCAAATAAAATTGAACTATTTTGATATTTTCATAATGCAAATTCCTGGATTAACTCCAGCTTATACAAAACACCCAATATTTCCAGACCTATTTTCGGCTATGCTCGTGGCAGCTATAATCGCAATTGGAATGAATTTTGCAGTTTCAATGTTAAGAAAAAAAACCACAGATATTGAAAAAATGCAAAAAATCGCTAAAGAATCTAGCGAATTTGGTAAAAGTTATAGAGAAGCCATTAAAAAACAAGACAAAGTTAGAATAAACGAACTAAAGAAACAACAAGCGTATTACACAAAGATGAGTTTAGAAATGCAACAACAACAGATGCGTCCTATGATGCTTTACATGATTCCCTCCTTATTGTTGTGGACACTTGTTTTTCCACAGATTTTTGGCGCAACTTCAGCTTTATCTCCTATACATATTCCATATATTACATGTAGTGATGAGAATGTAACAATTGATACACAATTAGACGATAATGGCCAGCGTAAGGGTGCTTGCGATGTTCCCGGAGAAGTATTTTTATGGGGCTGGTTCCTTATAACATCATTTGCAACTACTGGAATAATAACTAGGATTACAAAAACTGGGTTACCAAGCATGTCGTTGTCTTAAAATAGTGCAATAAATTTGACTAAAGATATTCCAACTAGTACTACAAAACGTGTAAACAGTATCGTTATTTCTGGTTATCCTGCGGTCGGAAAAACTACTATAGCTAAAGAAATAGCACAAGAATTTGGTTATACTCTTTACAATGGTGGAGATATTCTTAAAATGATGGCTTCCGAAAAAGGTTACAAAATATCTGGTAATGATTGGTGGGACAAAACAGAAGGTCAAAATTTTATGATGGAAAGAGAATCCGATCCATCTTTTGATATAGAAGTCGATAGAAAGTTAATTGATTTAGTACGTTCCGGTAACGTTGTGGTTACTAGCTATACCTTGCCATGGCTTGTTCCTGAATCTATAAAAATCTGGTTAAAGGGATCAAGACGCAATAGGATTAAGAGAATGGCCAAACGTGATAATTTGTCCTATATGGATGCTAAGGATGTGGTACAGCTAAGGGATGATAGTAATACAAGAATATACCGTGAGTTATACGGCTTTGAATTCGGAAAGGACCTAACTGTATTTGATTTCGTTCTCGATACCGATTTGTTAAAACTGAATTCAATAATAGAAATAACTAAGAACATAATTAGACATTTATCACTTGAGATTTCTTAATTTGAGAGATGTACAATTTGAAAATTTTTAATCTACCTCAGTTCAAGAACTTAATATGGTTGAATCCTGATGATAATCTTAATAATATTACTTCATTAACAAGTACAAAATACGGATATAATCCTGAAGATCGACCTATAAATATTTTATTAGATTATGGTTTTATACCGCTTGATAAACCATCAGGACCAACAAGTCATGAAGTAGCAGCATGGGTAAAACGTATTTTAGAAATTCCAAAAACTGGTCATAGTGGAACTCTCGATCCTGGAACTACAGGAATTTTGCCTATGGGTTTAGGCGAAGGTACAAAGGCACTATCTATTTTGTTATTAGGACCAAAAGAATATTACGCACTAGCAAGATTGCATACTTTTATTGATTTAGCTCAAATTAAATCCATCTTTAATGAATTCATCGGAGAAATTTATCAAAGGCCACCACAAAGATCTTCTGTAAGAAGGGATACACGAAAGAGGACAATTTATGAATTAGAACTAACCGAAACTTTCGATAGACTCGTATTGTTGAGAGTTTTATGTCAATCTGGAACATATATAAGAAAATTAATTTATGATATCGGAGAGATACTCGGACCAGGAGCAACGATGATAGAGTTGAGAAGAACGCGTGTCAGTCATATATACGAAAAAGATGGATTGGTAAAATTACATGATTTATACAATGTTTACAAAACCTATAAAGAAACAAATGATGAAGAAAAACTTAGACAAATAATTCAACCAATAGAATATTGTCTGATCGATTTGCCGTCTGTGATAATTAGAGATACAGCGGTAGATGCCTTATGCCATGGAGCTCCCTTAGCTGTACCTGGGATTGTGTCTGTTTCGAGTATAATAAATATAGGAAATATGGCTGGTATTTATACCCTAAAAGGAGAGATTGTCGGATTTGCGGAAGCTGTCATACCAGTAGATCAAATAAAAACAAATACCAAAGGAATCGCATTTACAATGAAAAGACTAATTATGAAACCAAATACCTATCCAAAAGCTTGGAAATAAATCTCATATCTAAATATTTTGTGTTTTATTCTTCCTCTACGATCCTTTGTTCTTATCTTCTAGTCTAATGTCTCTCCAACCCCGGGCATTGTCCTATCTAACTTGGCTATTTTTTTTGCAAGATTTTCCATAGTTCCAGGAATATGACAATTACACATACAATCATTACAATCTAAATGATTATTTTTTTTACAAAGATCTGATAATCCTTTATTACTCATGGATATCTCCAATATTGATTTCAATATTTACTTTGCTTTTTTTAAAATAATATTTCTAAATTTTATTTATAAGTATAAATCAAATTAAAGTAATTGCATCAAATTCAAATAGGGTATTCGTGCCACATCTTTCATATCTGTGCCGGGGTCGCCTAGCTTGGAAGGGCGCAAGCCTGGAACTATCTCTGTCTAGTTAAAAGATAGCTTGTGACCGTAATGGTCTCGAGGGTTCAAATCCCTCTCCCGGCGTCATAATTATGGGTCTGTCCATTCTGTTTGATGGCCAAGGCAAGGAGTTTTTAGTGATGATCTGGACAAGACTAAAAAACAATTAACACCAACACGTTAAATATCGGAACAAAAAATTATGAAATAAAAGCAAATATGGATAAAAGTAAAAAAGAAACTATGGCTCTGTTAAATCAGGATGATATTTTTACTTCCTAATTTTAGACTGAATTTATCATTTGTATATCATTATACATTGAAACATAGAACGATATCCAATTGTATATACGTACTAAATTAAATAGTTATTTTATACATTAATAATAATATCAAAATTTTAAGTACGAATCTTGAATCTTTATCAAAAATTTACTTGTTCTATCACGCTTTTCTCATATGATGTATTTACGCAGCATTTTAATCCCAGTACATTACAGACTCCTAGATACCAATTACCAACATCTAAATTTACATGATGGCGTCATACTTTTTACCATTTTTACTAAAAAAAGAAATTGTCCAGCAACAAGTATATTTCTACGCTTAAATATATGGATTCTCATGACGGACCTGCGTACCTGTTCAGTAGCAATATATAAAAACTAATGTTTTCGATCTTGTACTATCCCACCACATGTATTACACTTCTCCTTCCATTATACACTTGCCTTGGTGTCATGCAGTTTAATGACATGTGTACTCTTTTGTTGTTGTAGTATTTAATGAATTGTTCATGTTTTCTGAACCTTGGTCTT
>QCWD01000107.1 GCA_013114725.1 Nitrososphaeraceae archaeon
CTATTAGATATATAATGTTCACATCGACTGGTCTTTGGCTAAATTAAGAGGGCCAGAGAATGGCTAGTTGGTTCCAACATTGTTTTCTTGTAAGGATTTTTTAGTAGGAATTTAAATAATTTAATGGTTAATTGAAAAGAAAAAAGCAATTTGAGTTAATTACAATTGGTACTGAATTAACAAATGGGTCAACTATTAACACAAATGGATACTGGTTGGCAAAGGAGATAAGAAAACACGGAGGAACTGTGAATAGAATTACAATGATTAGTGACGATTTAAAAGAAATTAAATCGGTTATTGATGAAACTATTAAAAGAAATCCTGATTTTATTATTACTACTGGTGGACTGGGCCCTACCCCTGACGATAAAACCTTTGAAGGTGTTGCCAAGGCTTTAGAATTAAAAATAAGAATAGACAAACGTATCGCAGATCTAATAAAACAGAAATATAATAATTTCAAAATACCAGAACAAAATAGATTAATTAAATTCAGATTGAAAATGGCGAGAATACCAGAGAATTCCGAAATAATTGTAAATAAATTAGGAACTGCGCCAGGAATTATCATCAAAAAAGATTCTGTTGCAATTATTTGTCTTCCAGGAGTTCCAAATGAATTAAAGAAAATGTTTAGGTCAATTATAAATAACTTGATTAAACCTAAATACAAAAACCAATCCATACACAAGGAAATAAATTACAAGATAGAATGTGATGGCGAAGTATCATTGATTCCGTTAATAAAAAGATTGAAAAAAAAGTACGGTTCTATAGATATGTATATCAAGACACATCCACAAAAGATGAACAGGCATGGCCATAATAATTATGTCCGCTTCCAAATAATAATATGCAGTGATGAGGAAAAAATCAAGAATGTGATGTTTTCCATTGATAAAGAAATAAAAAACGAGATAAATAATCTTTGCCGAAATTGATTATATAAAAATTATCATATCATAAATCTTTGAATAATCTTTGAATATTTTAGTTTAAAAAATTGAATATTTGAAAGTATATGTTTTGTTTTTAACATACATCATATTCAATATGTACCACGTTAATAGATACCATATTCATTTTCTGTACCTGTATTTTTTAACTTTATAACATCCATAATCCAAAGATATTCATACTATAAAAAAATTAAGGAATTGCAATAAATACATTTGATGAAATGTCTGGTCTTAAGGCAAGATTATTAAATGTAAATATTTTTAAAACATAAGGACCTTGTTTAAATTTTTTTGTATTTTCGCTACCTATCATGATCTCATACTCATGGGTATTATCATTATAAGTTCCATTTCCAGATTGTATAATTTTATTATTTTGATTAAACAAAAAATATTTTAGTCCGATTTTATCGATTCCAGAATTTTTAATATTATCTGTATTGATAATAATTTTAAGGTCCGAACCAATTTTTAGGTATTTTGGTACTGAAACGGAATTAATTTTGGAAAGTTTTGGATTAGTGAAATTTGACCAACTGTTTTGTTCAAATGGATAGGAATTGTCTCTATAAGCCTTGATAGTTATAATTCGGCCTGCTATATTATAACTGTCCAAATAAAATGGCCCATTACTAATAATAGCATTATGATGTTCTGATATCCATCGTATACTTGCATCGTATCTTTTTTTTGCCTCAGTGATGGATATAACACCTTTCAATGACGGAGGAATATAGTCTTCTTGTTTCATCTTTTCCAGTTCATTTTTTATTAAATTTGCATGCTCCGGAATTATTAATGAGATCCAGTCAGTATTTTTAGACAGAGATTCAGACTTGGAATATGTCACTACATTTGAAACTACCAATCGTTCTATAGCTGCACTTATTTCCCATGGTTGAGTACTCCAGATAATGGCACTGTTGGCTATCTCTTTTTCATCAAAATTCCATTGGTCTACATACGACTCTGCAGTATCATTAGATAGAAAGCGAAATCCTTTGTTTAATGGAACAGCCAATGCAGCTCTTGATGTGTATTCGGGGTCAAATGTGACATCTCCTTCATCATCATGAGTTCCCCATTCATATAAAAAATATAACTGATAAAGAAGATCAGCTTTATTCATATATTCTCCATGATGCCATTTTGAAAAAAGAAATTTTAAAGTAACTCCACTCATAGACTGGTCTCCTGTTCTAACCTTGGTCCACTTTTGGAGACTGGTATTCCAGATTTGTGTATCAGATGGCATTACAAATTTTTGATATGGTCCTGTTGTAGTAATATTTGTCCATATTACCCTCAGTGGATTGATTTCACCATTAAAAGGATTCCTAAGTATTGCATCATCTGCTATTGCCGAGTAAATATTAATACTATAAGCATCTTGAAAACCACCTATATTGTTCCATGCACCTTGATAAATCTGTTTTACTCCAACATTTAGAGTATTTTGTCTTAGCGTAGAATTAGCGTTAAAAAGAGAATATTTGCTTGTTATGCCTGCACCAAAATCATTTATTAGGCCGTCTACAGCAGATGATGCAAAATATGGTTCAATATTCTTTACCAGAAAAATCCGTACTGATTCTTGAATCCCTATATCTATTGCATCTTTAAGCAATTTGTTTCTTTGGTCAATAGAAGTGTAGTTTAAAAAAACTAACTTTTGTGTTATTTCGTCGATTGTAGAATTTCTATACTGCCAATAGGAAGGATTTTTACCGCCGGGCATATTTGAATACCATGGTGAGTACATTTGAGCAGCTACGGCAGGATTAAAATTTACAAATGCAGAAGTACCGCTAAACGCTTCTGTGTAAATTTGCCATGTCAGGTCTATAGGATTTGATCCGTAAACAACTTTATTTGCTTTATTAAGATCAGCAAAATCTTTAACAACCTGAAAACCAATTTTCTCAAGTTCTTCAGAAACTATCTCACCTAAAGATTTACGTTGTGAATCGTCACTTCTAATTAGAATTTTTATTTTGATAGGCTGATTATTAAAATACCATAGCTCGCCAATTTTTTTTGCTCCTTCTTTGGATAAAATCTTTGAAAAAATTTTCTCCGCTAATTGAGGATTGTAGTGAAATCCAAAAGATTCAACGACATCCAAAATTGAAAAATATTCTGGAGAATAAATACCGTAGGGGTCTACTAACGGAGTACCATAGCCATTTAATAATTCATTTGAAATAAATTCACGATTGATTAAAAAATTCATTGCATAACGTATTTCTTTGAATTGAAAAGGATTGATAGTTGATGAATTTGAAGGGGATGGATTAAATATCAGACCAAAAGAACCGGAATTACGTTCATATTGTTTTAAATTCGGTTCAGTTTTTAAATCAGTTGCTATATCCAACGGAATCCGAAAAAAATACATGTCCAATTTTCCTGATTTGATTTCTTCGATTGCGATGTTTTCATCCAAATAATGAATAAAATTAATTGTATTTGATTTAGGGCCTTTATCCCCACTGATAAAAATTACAGGAAGAATTACCAGTATGAAGAAAAATACAAGTATTGGAAAAAACAACATCTATTATTCTTTAAATAAACCAATTATTACAAATATTAAAATTTATTTATAGTAGACTTGATTGAATAATTATAATACCAGAAAAAATAGAGGAATGTTTAAATAATACAATAAAACATAAATAACACTGTTATAACTCATTAAAAAATTTTATGGTGAAAAAAAAGATGGTTAAAGATATTTCCATGTATGGTGATCGCTGTCCGCGTTGTGGCAAAGGTCCTATGGTAACGGATAATTCAACTGGAGAATTGTTTTGCGGTAGTTGTGGATTCGTTATTAACGAAAGAATTGAAGAAACTGGTCCTGAATGGAGAGCATTCTCAAAGGAGGAACATGAAGATAGAAGTCGTGCAGGAATTCCTACATCTTTAGCGATGCATGATATGGGATTGGCTACTATAATTGGTCCTGTTGACAAGGATGCTTCTGGAAAACCTCTCTCTGCGTCAATGAAAAGTACAATAGAAAGATTAAGAACATGGGACAGTAGAAGTCAGGTTCATGAACCAGTTGATAGAAACTTTAGACAGGCTTTCAGTGAACTTGATAGATTAAAGGATAAATTGGCAGTCGGAGATGCTGTGATTGAAAAAGCTGCTTATGTATATAGAAAAGCTCTTGAGAAGGGGCTTGTGAGAGGTCGTTCGATATCGGCTTTGGTTGCTGCTGCATTATATGCCGCATGTAGAGATACAGAGACGCCTAGAACTTTAAAAGACATAGCTAATGCAAGCAACATAAAGAAAAAAGATGTTGCTAGATGTTATAGATTATTAATTAGAGAGTTGGATCTTCGCATGCCAGTTGTAGACCCAGTAAAGTGTGTTGCAAGAATTGCAAGTAAAGCTGGACTTTCTGAAAAAACAAAAAGAAGAGCTCTAGACATATTAAAGAAGGCAGAAGAGGGAAAAATTTCTGCTGGAAAGGACCCAATGGGATTAGCAGCAGCTGCGCTTTATGTAGCTTGTGTAATGAATGGAGAAAATAAGACTCAAAAGGATGTAGCTGAAGCGGCTGGAGTAACTGAAGTAACTATAAGAAATAGATATAAAGGTCTAAAAACACACTTAAAGCTTTAACTTTTTTTTATAAAAATATTTCTATCTTTCATTATTGAACTTCTATAACAGATTCGTTAAAACCTATTTTTATTAGATATTCTTTCACGTCATCACGATGGTCTCCTTGTAACATTATGAAACCATCTTTAGCTGTTCCACCACATGCAAATCTACTTTTGAGGTTTTTAACAATCGTTTGTAAATCGCTACTTTTTGGATCTATCCCTTCAATCATAGTGGTAGTCTTTGAGAAACGTCTTTTTTCTAATCTTACTACAATTCGTGCCTCTTCTTTTGCTAATTCTATGCAGGCACATAAATCATCAGGTAATCCACATTTCTTGCATATTACCGCCATCTTTTATTTATCTATTCTTTTCATTGCCTATTATTAAAAGTTTAGAGAAACTCCGCTTGTAAAACCATAATATATACACAC
>QCWD01000108.1 GCA_013114725.1 Nitrososphaeraceae archaeon
TGGTATTGATGGCTGTGGTAAAGCCCTTCTTCCAAGGTCGTGATTACCAGGAATAATGAATATATTTATTTTTTCTGGTATTTTAGTCAATAACTCTATTACATGATTCATTTGTTTAATAGCATCCAGCTCTAGCAATTCTTTTTCTTGATTTGGAAAAATACCAACACCATCTATCAAATCCCCACATATACAAAGAAATTTGATTCTATTTGCAATTTCATTATCAGGAGACGTTAACCATTCAATAAATTTTAAAAATTGTCTTTCCATAAAATATTTACTTCCTACGTGTAAATCTGAAATCAGTACTACATATTCCTCATTTTTACTCCTTACCGGTATATGGTCTGGAATATCTGGAGATAAAATTTTTTTTATAACAAATAACGAACCTTTATTTTCAACTTCCAGTAATACCATCTGATCTAACGCAATCATAGATACCTGTTTTTTTAATTCATCTGTTGTTGCAATCGTATTGATAATTCCACTCTGGTCATCTATTATAATTTCCAATCCATTCTTTTTTGAATTCTTTGACATAACTAGACCAGATATGAAAAATGAATTATTTTTATCATAATTTCTAGAATTTAGATTACTACCATCCAAATTAGACCTTGAAGTATTTTTTTTAAAAGTAAATAGATTATTTTTTATAAATGATATTTTTGTTATACTCTTACTTTCTTGTCGATTTGCTAAAATGGAAGATAATTTTTCATACCTACTTTTAAAGAGATTGATAAAACCAATAGTTTCGCTTAAATTATTACCATTATTACTTATTGAAGGACTTTCATTATTGAATGATCTAATTCTTTTAGATGGATCAAAAAGAATTCTAAAATAACTTTTACTACTCTCATTATCATTAAATGATGTTATTAGATTATTAACCCTATTTTTATCAAACCTATTTGGAGAAACATATTCATTCAAATTAGTAGATATACCTATTAAATCTTCTGCCAGAATGATATTGGATTTCTTCATCCGGCGATTTTGTTCCTCCTTATTTTTTAAAACCTTACCAATAATTTTCATTACATCTTCATCATGACTTTTCAAAATATCAAAAGCATCAGGATGTATTTGATATCCCTTACTAATAACAAAGGATAAAACATTAGATAGTTCTTTTGGGAATGCCAAATCTGGCTATTTCTTAATTCCTGTTATCCTATATATATTAATGATATTTTTTATTATATCTTACTAGCATAAACAATATTATTATATATTCAACGCTTTTCTATCTATCTTAATTCTTGTTATCAAAAAAAAGAATTTTGTATTTTATGTTTGGATTAATAGTTTTTCTCATTTCATATTCCATCGGCTCGACAATAAAATTAAGTGTTGAAGACGCAGAAAATCTTAAAAAAGAATTCAAAGATAAAATCAAGGATATTGATCAATTTGGAATTTTTCTTAATAATGTAAAAATTGCTTTATCTATGTTTATTCCTGGTTTTGGTATAGGAATGGGGATCTTCTCCGGAATTGGAACTGGTCTAGTTTTTAGTGCTTTTTCTACTACGGAAAAAATTTTGGAAAATGTTAATCCCCTATCAATTCTTGTAACCCCTTTTGGAATTTTGGAAATTATTGCATACGGTATAGCGATTTCAAGAAGTAGTATGTTGATTTATGAAAATCTAATTAAAAAAATTTCTTGGAAAAACTCTCTAAAACCTGTTATAATTGAAATAATAATTGTTGTGGTAATTCTATTTGCTGCAGCAATAATAGAATGGATTATGATTGATCAATTGGGTGGACTAAATATTAAATAAAAAAATTTACCATCTTTGTCAATTAAATTTTAATATAAGTACAGTACGCATTTTAATTAACGAGGGTTCTGCATATGTTGGTCCAGTATAGTATAATATTAATAAAAATAATTCCTGATCAGGCCAAATAAAATTATTAGATTTGCTTTAAAGACTAGTTTCCTAAATTTTTAAAATCACTGTTTTTTTGCTAATCAAAGTCTAAATACGTTTGTCGCTTGTATTGGTCAATTACCATTACAGAAAGATCACTGAATTGTTTTCCTTCTAGGTCTAAAATATTGCTTCTAAATACAGTTTCTTTTTCGGTAGTAAGATTTTCAAATACCCAAACCTTTATTTTTGAAGTATCAATTCCATTTTTTCTTAAAAAAATGGCTATTTCTGATGGCATAAAATTTTTTTCCGGTTTAGTATGCCATGGCCTAGGTAATAAAATAACACTCTTGCCATCAATTACTGCTTTAATTAACTCTAGTTTCTTAATCTCTATATCGCCAGTTACATGAAAAGTAACAATATATGATTTATCAAGAGGTACCTTTGACCTTGATGATGCTATTTGTATAGAGCTAATCCCTGGAATTATTTCTACATTTTCATCACCAAAAATTTGTAATAAACGATCAACTACTTCTGACTCCGAAAAATTGACATCGCCTGTAAACGGCACTAAACAAAATTCTCCATCTGACATACTCTTAAAGACCTGTTGATACATTTCCTCCTGATTTTTCATTGTCACTTCATAAACTTTCTGTAAGTTTCTGTCAATTACATCTTCAATTGCATTAAGAGTATACTTGTAACCAATAATATATTGAGATTTTTTAACTGCATTTTTTGCAATATCTGTTAAATACACTGGTGAACCGGGACCAACACCTATAACAAATAATCCTTTTGTCATTATCTTAATGAAAACCTGATATTATAAAATCTATACCTGTTTATTATCCAATAATAAAAGAAGAAATTAAATATTAAAAATAAGCATTGACATAAAATGAACTAACAAAATAATGTAATTTTTTTAACATTAGTGTCATTATACCTACAATTTCAATTTTCCACATGAGCGAAATAAAGCTCGAGTTTATCGGAAAAAAAGTTAAAGATATGTACGGTACAATTATGGGAAATGTGGTAGGTGTAATAACTGATACAGATGGTTCAATCGAATCAGTAAGTGTTGATTGTGGTCATGCTGGGTTAAAACAATTATTGTATGAACAATTGTTAGTTCAGGGAGAGTTTGTAATTTATATTCCACGATGGAGATTGGATGCTCAAAAATTATTCAGACAAAAAAATTTGATATTAAAAAGAATAAAAGCACTTCAGGATATTGTATCATCTGAAGATGATATTATGAAGGAAGACGCACAAATTGTCTATGTCAAATACGAAAAAAGGTTACGTGATTTAGAAGAAACTGAAAAAGAAATTAATGAAAAATTAAATCAACGTATTATCGAATTGGATAATGATTCAATTAATATAAAAGCTGCATTGTTTGACGCCAAGCTGCAATATCGAAGTAACGAAATAACTGAGGATGCATACCAACATGTAAATTTACATACTAAAGAATTATCAGATAGAATAAACTTAGAAAAAGAAGAAATTCAGAATATTAAAAGTAGATTAGAACAACAAAATTTAGAAAATACTATCCTTACCGAAAATAACATACAAAAAGAATCAACTGTCGATGATAATAACAACAAAATTGAAAAAGAAATTAATGATTCACATACTGTCTCAGAAGTCGAAATAGAAGCAGCACAGACTATCAGTCTTCCTTTACCAGAAGATACCGCTATTGTATCTAATGACAACAATTCAAACAAGTCTAATTCAAATGATGATGCTATAGAAAATGAATCAAACTGGTTAGAACAAGTTATATCAAAATAGATATATTTTTTTAACTTTTTATTAAAAATATAACATTTTATAAATAAATATTTCTAATCAAAATTAATATTTTTTTTAACAATAAAAAAAAGAGGATTGTAACTTAGAATTTGGTTGTTGGAGTTTGTAATAATTCCCCAATCTCGTTGTGCATCTTTAAGAAGTTTATACCCTTTTCTGTGGTTTTGTATGTCTGCGACCCTTCTAAGTATTCAAGTAAATTGTTTTCTATAAGAACAGAAAGATATTCTCTTAATTGAGCATAACTTAGGAAAGCTTTGTACATAATTTTTGTCTTGGTTGCTCCTCCATTCGCTGCTTCTAGTATCATTGCTACAATTTCTGTTCTACTTCTGTATTTCACAATTTATAACCATTCAATTTGTTTATTTTAATATATTGTCACATTGTATCATAACAAAATTCTAGTTGATGAATAAACAATATTGTTATTTTAGTGAATCATACTATCAATAAACCGATTAATTAATAAATTTATAAATTTGCATAAAATAAAAGTTTATTTTGTTTTTATTACATGAAATCAACATACAGGTCAATTAAATGGAATTATCTAAGATTTATGAAGAAAGCAAAAATATAAAGATAAATTTTAGTGGTAAAAAAATTGATAAAATAAGACAGGAAGCACTAGAAAATCTGGAATCTTTTTGGCATAAACAAGCAAAAGAACTGGTATGGTTTAAAGATTGGGATAAACCACTTGATTGGAATCCGCCTTATGCTAAATGGTTTACAGGTGGAAAAATAAATGCATCTGTAAATTGTCTTGATAAACATGTTAATTCGGATAGAAAAAATAAGGTTGCTATAATATGGGAAGGAGAGAATGGAGATAGCCGTTCATTTACATATTATCAACTTTATATAGAGGTAAATAGATTCGCAAATGCACTAAAAAATCTTGGAATCGTTAAAGGAGACAGAATAACGATCTATCTTCCAATGATTCCAGAATTAATAATTGCTATGCTTGCATGTGCAAGAATTGGTGCCATCCATAATGTCGTGTTTTCTGGTTTTAGCTCCCAAGCATTAGCTGACAGAATAAATGATGCTAAATCTAAAATCATAATAACTTCTGATGGTGGATATCGAAGAGGTAAATTCTTGGAGCTTAAAAAATTAGTTGACCGAGCAGTTCAATCAACTCCATCTATAAAAAATGTAGTGATATTAAAGAGAACTGATAATGAAATTAATTTAAATCAAAATGATGTTTTGTGGACTGAAATAGTTAAAGGTGT
>QCWD01000109.1 GCA_013114725.1 Nitrososphaeraceae archaeon
TTCCAAGAAAAAAAGATGTTTTAGATCCTACTGGTGGTATACAAAATATAATTCCTAGAAAAGGTACATACAATTGAGGTTCTATTTGTTTTGGCTTTTTAAATTGTTTATATTTTTTCTAGGAATTTTCAAAAACTACTGATATATTTTTTAAGGAGTAAATAACTAAATAAAATCAAATTATAAATAATAAACTCTATTTTGATATACCCAATTCGTTGGATTACATTTTCATTACAATATTTTTTATCTAATTGATCTATTTCTCTACATAAAAATTACCTTCACATGCAAATCTTACTTTTGAAAATGACCAATTTCATTCTATCACCCAATTTTGGGATTTAAAATAGTAAAAAAAGAATCTAACAGTTATATATTTAGTCTCAAAAAAACTAATCTTTTTTGATATACTTTTAGAATTAAATAAATGAAATCAATCGTTTTAAAATAAAATAAACGTATATTTTTATTTTATTTTTACAATTTTATTATCTGCATTATCTAAAAGATATTTATCATATCTTGTTTTCGTAGACATATAAATAAAAAAGGAAAAATATAAAAAAAACAGGTATTAGTTAAATATGATTGGCTAATAGGTACACTCATCTTGAAAGGCTTTGAATTAGTTTTATTGGGCATCGGTGCAATATTGGGTGCTCTTTTACGTTATAAAATAGCAGAATCGCCTTTTGTAATCGGTGGACTTCCATTTAATATTTTAATAGTTAATGTTGTGGGAAGTTTTCTTTTAGGAATATTTTCAGTTTTATCATTAACGTGGAATCTTGACCCTAAATATTCATTCTTTTTTGCTATAGGATTTTGTGGTTCTCTAACTACCATGTCATCTTTTGCCCTTGAAGTAACTAACTTACTAGATAACAAACAGATTGTTTTAGCAATGGTAAACGTATTTGCAAATGTTGGATTGTCGATTCTTGCTATATTTGGAGGAAGGATTTTTGCATCATTTTTTGTGTAATATTATTAATATTCTGGAAGTGGTCTTTGAGAGGTGTAGGTAAAGAATTGAGAATAAAGATGATGTGTTTGACTATCAGAATCAAAAGAAATGATGAATTCGAACATAAACGAGTTTATAAATTAATAATAGATTTTTTGATGAAAAATAAGATATCAGGGGCTACTGTCTGGACAGGCGTTGATGGTTTTGGTAAAAGGAGAAGGTCTACTTTAACAATAGAAGGAATTACGATTAATATGCCAATGGTTATAGAAGTCGTTGATGAAAAATCAAAGTTAGAACCATTATTACCTGAATTGAAGACGATGGTCAGTGATAACGGGATGATTACTTTTCATGAGGTAGAAGTTATTTGATGGTTTATATAATAGTAACATTATTCTGAAAAGAAAAACAGAAAAATTTTTATGATTTAGCTTCCTATATTATAAATACGCTATGCCCAACTTGATGAGTGGTTGGAAGTACAGGCGGTAAAGGATTGATCTTTAACATAGGCGCTAACAATAAATAAAAAAGACGTTTAGTTACTATGATACAGGCAAAAATGATTAGCATTCACATAATCAAATCTACGTTGAAAGATAGTGGATTTATACTAAACAAGATTTGTTATCATCTGCTAGAATACAATACAGAAATCTTATAATGTACAAAGCTTGACAATTACTATATATCTTTTTTACATTCAAATTACAAATGAAAAGATTAAATGCATTTTCGATATTTGGAATGCTTTTCCTGTCTTCTATCTTGTTAGGAAATGGAATTTATTCAAACAGTCTTTCATTATTTGCACAGGAAAATGAGGCTGAAGTTGAAGCAGACATTGAACAGGAAAACAAGTGCGTTAAGGAAAGTGAATGCAAAAGTGAAAATGAGATAAGCAACACGGCAGATGTTCCACCATTAAATGCAAATGAACCAGAAACATGTGAAGACTGCTTTACAACAATATTGACCGAACAGGAATTAAACAATCTATTTGAAGCAATAGCTAACGATGGCGGCCCTCCGACCACACAAGAATTATGTAATTACATTGCACAAGGGATTAGTATTAACGAACCAGACTTTGTTCTATTTAAAGAATTCATCAGTGAAAGACTTTTCACCTTAGGAGATAGTGTAGGCATAAGTGAAGACAAGATTAATGAAATACTGGATTGTCTGGAAAAGATATACGGTACTGAATTTCCTAGGCCTCCATTTGAACTGAGCATGGACTCAAACGTTGGTTGGGAAATCATCCAATAATTTCTTTTTTCTTTTAAACTAAATTATGAAGATATATCAAGTCAATTTTTTTATTAATCATTTCAAAACAACTTGCTGCTTTTCATGATTTGTATTCATCTAAACAAATTCAAATCTTATTCCATTCATTGAATATATCGACTGGATTAATTGTCATAACAACAAATCTTAAAATTAAAACCGATTAACAGAAACATAATACATCAATATCTCTTCCTGTCTGAATCTATCTTTTAGTTTCTCTTTATATTGCTTTAACATAACTCTTGGATTCAGAATCCGGACAAAGAATATGATATATCCTTATTTCATCATCATATACATAGTTTGTAATAGTGTCTTTCCAGCTTCCCATAATGGTATTTTCGTCAGCAGAACATCCTCCAAACATCTCTACTAGTTCATTAAACGTTTTAACAAATTTTGATTTTTCAACAGCTGTTTTGTAGTTATAGAATACTGGAAGATATATGTATACTAAAATATTTGAAAATGACAATACTTTTTGTCTTTATTTATCTATTGTTTCTTTTTCTATGGTATATTTTAAACCGATATTGTCCAATATCTCTAGATTCTCACGACCTATGATGTATCTGTGCATACCTGCACTTTTGATAGGGATTTTTTTCATTAACAATTCATTAAGAACCATTTTCTTCATCATCTTTAGAACTAAATGATATCGTAAGATATGATGATCTTACATGCTGCATTTTCTTGAATATATAAAATATCTTGTTGATTGAATATATCTTTTATGATATCCTCACTAAAAAGATGATTATCAATATGACTATATCGCATTAGAAGAATGTAAAGAATAGATTTGCTTTTTCAATTTTTACCTACTAGCAATTACATAAAGGAACCACATTCAATAAATGATGGTACAATTACCCTATAAAATATTTGTTATTATTTTCTAGTATAGAATACAGAAATTTTATAATGTACCGAGCTTGACAATTCCTATATATCTTTTGTAAATCCATTTTATATGGAAATGATCAAAGTAAATACATTTTCGATATTTGGAATACTTTTCCTGTCTTCTGTTCTGTTAGCAAGCGGTATGTATTCAAATAATGCATATGTATTAGCACAGCAGGAAAATGAGGCTGAAGTTGAAGCTGATATTGAACAGGAAAACAAGTGTAAAAAAGATACAGAATGTGAGAATGAGAATGAGCTCAATAACCAACTGGATATTACTACCATTACAGAAGAACAACAGACTTCTGAAGAACAGGAAACAACGTTAACGGTAATAAAGAATTTAGTTTGTCTTTATGATAGTCAAGAAACAGAATGTCCGATAAACTTGACTGTAGACGACTTTCAAATTATTGTAGATGGAAATAATCCTTCTCCATCAGAATTTCCAGGTTCAACAGAAGGAACAGTTGTAACAATAGGTGCTGGACCATTTACAGTAAGTGAACTTAACGGCCCTTCATCGGATGTATCATTTGAAGGAGATTGTGAAAGACTAGGTGAGCCGGTTTTAGCCGAGGGAATCATAGAGGAAGGCCAACACCTGACATGTACTATAACAAATACAGTTATTACAAACTCATAACTCCTTAGCAGAAAGAGTACATTAGTTACTAGTCACATCACTTAGTTTGATTGATGGATAAAACAAAGTGAAAAAAACGAAATAGTAGTCTGCCAAACCAAACAGAGGCGGACAAACTTTTTTTTAATTATAATATCCAACTGGTTTTAACAAGACATGTAACTTTTTACAGTACAAAAACTTTGAAATATTTTTGTATACACAGCATGACAACTTCTATATATCTTTTTTACTCTTTAGTTATAAATGTCCAAACTAAACATATTTGCAGTATTTGGAATAATGTTTCTCTCTTCCGTACTGCTTGGAAGCGGAATGTATTCTACAAACCAGATATATGCACTTGAAAACCAAACTGGAACAGAAAATGAAGCCGAAGTTGAAGCTGATATTGAACAGGAAAACAAGTGTAAAAAAGACACAGAATGTGAAAATGAAAATGAGCTTAATAATAGTCTGAATATTGTAAATAATGGAATGCAATCACAACAACAAGAACAACCTGAAACTTTGTGAAGACTTTACTACAATCATCACCGATACTGATCAATTAAATAGTTTAATCGAGGCGTTGCAACAACTACTGACAAACCCTACATTCAAACATCTATAAGGTGTTTGTGAGTATATAGATGAAAATCAAGGGAGTTTTTTAAATTAAGATTTAGAAAATGTAGCACTAACTAATCTTAATTCAAATACATTGACTTTAGAACAATAAAGGATTGATACAATGTCTTAAAGATGCAGGATTTGATGTAGAAGTATTCATACCTATATGGATCTATCTTTTTCATTTTTTTGATCATCTAAAATAACAAAAATGAACAATTTTTACGCTTTAGACTTGATTTTTTCATTCTCCTGTATAGACCATATTTTGAAAATGGCTTACCTGATATTAACACTATGATAAAGTTCTAAACCGTCGAAAATATATACAAGTATTCAATTTTTAATATTATGAAGTTGTCTATATTTTTGGAACCCATTTTTGTAGTTTTGATTATTCTAAGTCTTTCTTTTTCTATTGTATCCTTTGAATTTGCAAAAGCGCAGTTTTCTAGTTCAACGGACCCGAAGGAAACCTTGAAAGAATTTAAAGATGGAAAGGATTCAATTCAAAATGACATTCAGATATTTTTTAATCAATTAATTAATAAAGTCAAGTCACATATTAATTTTGGTTCGGTTGATTCCCATCTTTCATTAGCCTCTCAAAATTTTATAAATGGCAAAATACCTGAAGGATTCGATGAATTGAATTCCGCAAATGATGAATGGAAGAATTCTAGTATGACAGTCATTAAAATGGGAAATGAATTGATTTCTATTGCTAAAAATAATTCGGTGTCTGTAAGTAATAATACAAAAGAAATTTTAGATAATTTCGGAAATATTTTAGTCAATATTGGAAATAAAATAGAAGACATGCGAATTCAACTTTCTAATTGATTTGTATATACAAACAAAAGTACAATCACTATAAATTTTTGAAAAAATCAGATTTTTCAAAGTTTTATAAATACTGAATAATTTAATTATTTATTGGGAAATAATAGACAACAACTTACTCCAGGAACACACATTTATTTTTCAGAATTTATGATAAGTTAACGAAGATACTTTCAATTTTCTAGTGAATTTAATACAAAAATATTAAGGAAATACAAAAATATTAAATTTAATAATTTAATCTTTATTCAAGTTTATTGATTTGATTAAATCTAAATAAAATCTTTCAATCTGATCATACTCTATGCCACCTTCATTTTATCTCATTACTATCTTGTTATTACTCTATTGATACTACTTCATTTTTCATTTTTACCTCATGCTACTCAGTATGTATAGCAATAGTGTGTATTATATGACATATTATTTCAAAATTTAAATGTAGAAAAATAAAACAAATAGAAATTGAGATTTCTATAATTTAATTCATAAATTTTTCTTAACAGAGCAGTTTTAGAATTTCATTATTTACAAAATGAATTATCCTTTTTACAATTACAAGAGTTTTGCCACTGCCTGGTCCTGCCACAATGAAACGAAGAGAATTAAAATACAGGGGTAATAGATTCTTGTTGTTTTTGATTTAAGTTACTATATTTAATTTACAGTGTAAAGAGAATGTTATTTTAGATTATAATCTTTTTGATTGAAAATATATGATCTGAAAATCAAATAAATCGTATTTTAAAATAGATAGGTAAAGATAATAAAGATTATAGTTGTGTACCCAGACCGATCCAATAATATAAAAGCTAGATAATTATCTCATAATTTGAAGATCTATATGAATAGACCATATTTGATGGTGATGACGTCTTTAATGTTAGTAGTGGGAACTAGTTTTTTCTTACCTACACTCCAAAACACATTTGCACAATATAGTACCACAAATCCTGCTCCGGGAACTCT
>QCWD01000110.1 GCA_013114725.1 Nitrososphaeraceae archaeon
TATAGACAGTATCTATGTTGCTTTTAAAAATCTTAAACAATATCGTAAAACGAGTGTTTCAAAATATCATGAAAGATTTAGTTTTCCTTACTTGATGGGTACCTATTTTACATATAGAAAGATAGATGTAAAACGAGTGGCAACTATTGTAAATGCTATTTCAGATTATGAAAAAAAATACAAAAATAAATTTCTCGAAGTTGGATGTGGAAATTGTGATTTTTTTCAAAAAATAAATGAATTTGTTAATGGAATTTTAGGATATGAGAGAAATTCAGTGATGTTATATGTATTGCATAAAAAAATTCCCGAATCAGTCAAGATAACTGATGTTACAAAAATAAAGGATGAAGAATTAGAGAAATTTAATGTAATCTTTGTAGGATGGATGGACCCAGGAGAAGATTTTAGGTATAAAATCTCAAAAATGACAGATGTGATAATTACCACACTGGACCAAGGATTAAGTTTGGCTGCAGAATATGAAGAATATGGATTTGAAAAAATAGCTAAATGGACAACTCCTTCTTGGGAAGATGTCAACATCGAGATAATGAATAGGTACTACACAGAAATTGATTATGAGGTCCTTAAGAGACTATCCCGTTTGCGCGGAGCACATAATTTCTGGTATATCTACAGCAAAAATCCAGATAAAACTAAAGTAATAAAAACAGTGTTGCAAAGAAAATTAGAAGAGGAGAAAAAAGATTTACATGGCTATGGTTTTGAGAAAGTTCTAGATATTTTGGGATTTGGATACATGCAATCGATAGAATTGTATGATGCTAGAAAAATTAAGTTATGGGATATAGAGTTTTACTGATAGAATTTTGTCGATTATCAACTACGAATTTATTGTACTTGGTATATTACAAAAATCTTATGAAGATAAAGATTTTAGGTGCGGCAAAAGAAGTGGGCAGGTCTGCTTTTTTGATCCAATCGGAAAAATCACAGGTATTATTAGATTATGGGGTGGCTTTAAAAAAAGAACCAGATTTTCCACTTCATGTTCAACCTAAAGATATAGATGCAGTTGTAATATCCCATGCCCATCTAGATCATTCTGGTTTTGTACCGTCGTTATTCTCCGGAGAAGCGTCTATGGACGTGTTTGGAACAAAACCTACTTTTGAATTGACAGAATTGCTTATTGAAGATATGATAAAAATATCAGGCTTTTACCTTCCATTTGAAAAAATTGATCTTGTTAAAATGATGCAACATGTAAGAGAATTGAATTACAGAGAAGTAAAAAAAATTAAAGATCTAGGAATATGTTTATATGAATCTGGTCATGTATTGGGTGGTTCAACTGTTATGATAGAAAACAATAATAAAAGAATCTTTTATACAGGAGATATAAATACAAGGGGTTCAAAGCTCCTAAGGCCTGCAGATCTTGATATTGGAGAAATCGATTTAATGTTAATAGAAAGTACATATTCCCAAACAGAACAGACACCTAGAGAACAATCAGAAAAAGCACTTTTAGAATTTGCATATCATATAGTAGAAAATGGAGGTACTTTATTTATTCCTGCATTTTCTGTAGAGCGTTCCCAGGAGATTGCCTGTGTACTTAAAGCATACGGATTTCCGCACAAAATTGTAATGGATGGTATGGCACTTAAAGTAAATGAAATAATGATAAAATTTCCGCAATATTTACGCGATCCTGATGTATTTGAAAAGGTAATAAATGAGATAGAATGGATACAAAATGAAAGTAGAAGAAGAAAAATCGTTAATGAACCGTGCGTTATTATTTCACCTGCAGGCATGCTTGTGGGAGGTTCAGCCATTTTCTACATGAAGGGAATTGCTCCAAATGATAAAAATGGAATTGCGCTGGTTTCATATCAGGGAGAAAATACCCCTGGCAGAACGTTATTAGAGAAAAGAACTTTTCGTATAGAGGGCAGAAATATCAAATGCATGGCAGATGTCAGAAAATTTGAATTTTCAGGACATAATAGCAGAAGTGAATTATTTGAAATTCTTGATAGAATCAAAGGAAATCCAAAAGTCCTAACAATACACGGAGACGGACAATCTTGTATAAAATTTGCACAAGAAATAAAAGAGAAATACGGTTTTGATGCTATAGCTCCTGATACTGGAGACACTATAGAAGTTTAATGTTATTAATACTTCATGGAATTATTAATATAATTAAGGAAATTGATAATAAAAAATACCGATCCGTATAAATTGAAACGGTGCAACATTTGTAAAAAAGACATAAAACTGAAGGAAAAGTACTTTGGTTACCCATTATCATTGCAACAGATATGTATCGAGTGTTCAAAATCTGAAATCCCAAAAATTATTGAAAACTTGAAAAAAGACCTAGATAAGATAAATCATGAATAAGTGCCAAAGTAAACTTGAATTATAAAAAATTGTAAATTATTAAATAGATAAATGAAGCAAAATGACAGTTGACCCTATTTGTAGCATCAATAGCGGACAAGATTTTTCATGGGAGATGATTGACAATACTTGGTATAGTGTAAACGGCAATAACGTTTTAAAAATCAAAATAAAAGACAAACAATCGTATAATTTTCCAAATATTAGTAAACTAAAAAATAGGTTTGAATTTGATTCCTTTCCCTATTATGATGGGTGGGAAAAAAAATACTTTAGACTAGATGATAACTTTGACCGGATAAAAAAAAGTTTTTCAAAAGACGGTCTGATATCAGAATTGATGGAAAAATACAAGGGATTGAGAATTTTGAGGCAAGAACCGATGCAATGCATTTTTTCATTTGCCTGTGCAAGTAACAACAATATACCTCGAATAAAAAAGATGATGAAAAATCTGTCCAAAAAGTTTGGCGAAAAAATCATGACAGATAACCTTGAATTTTTTACCTTTCCGACGTCAAAAAAATTAGACGAAGCCACAAACAATCAGTTAAAAGAATGTGGAGTAGGATATCGTTATAAAGTAATCAAAACAATTGCAAACAAAATTGTAAATAAAGAATTAGATTTTGATTATCTCAAAGAAACAGACTATAATAAAGCGAAAATGGAACTGTTAAAGGTTTACGGAATAGGAAATAAAACTGCAGATTGTGTGTTGCTATTTTCACTGGAAAAGTTAGAAGCTTTTCCAATCGATCTGTGGATAAATAGGATATTAAACATGTATTATCAGAATTTAAGTTTGGTGTCTTTAAAAGTAAATACAATAAAACATGAAAGCGCAGATGTAAATGAACACAGTAATGAAATAATTATTAAAAAAATTAATCCAGATAGATATGATAAGATTTATACAAATGTAAGAAAATATTTTGGACGGTATTGTGGATATGCACAGCAATATCTCTATTATCATATAAGAAATAATAGTAATAGAAAATGGTAACAATTTATCATAAAAATACACCGATAATTGTTAAGGTATTTTGTATTACTCGGAGATATTTAGATGAATAAAAAAAGGATGAATAGACATAAAAATTTAGTATAATAATTACTATTTTATACATATCTAACATCAGTAAAAAAATTACTATAGTTACATATGATATCCATAAATACGATTTTTTCCAAATTTGAATGTGACTGCGGAGTTTCTCGTAGATAGTTTAGGATCTAATTTTTATAAATTAATTAATAGAAATTTTGTAAATGAACGTAGTTCCATAAATTTTTCAGTAATAAAAAAAAATAATGAAAATATGAATATAATTTTTGGATTATTCTTTTTAGCTGCAAGTTTTACAATTTTAACATCTGTTTTAAACAATTTTGACAATAAGGTATATGGACAGGTTGGAAGTTTTTTAACAGTTAGCGGTTCTGAGTATAAAGATGTAAGAGATAGTGAGACACTACACCTCCAAAAATTCTCCCTAGGTGGCTGGTTCAAAACCGGCAATAACTTCTCAGAAAATGGATTTATTGTAAACAAAGGAGGTGCTGGACTGGAATCAAAGGGAACAAATCTAAATTATGGAATATGGATGAGCAGGGATGAAACAATAAATGCTGGTTTTGAAACTGAAGATGGTCAAAACTATGTTGTATCGTCAGTGAAAAAATACGCTGACAACCAGTGGCATTATGTATTTGTTACATATGATGGAAAAAAATTAAAATTGTATATGGATGGCAGGATAGTTTCTGAAGCCGTTGCTGAAGCAAAACCAGACAGTACCGGAAGCCAACCTGTAAGAATTGGAGCTAATTCATTTAATGCTAGTAAATTTTTTGTAGGGGAGATAGATGAAATAAGATTATGGGATAGGGTATTAACAGATAACGAAGTAAATGAAGGATATTTATTTAACAAATTCAATATAAGAGATCAGATTCTATATGCTTCATTTAGTTCCGAAAAAGTTCCAGTTCCTATGAACATTCCAGTTCCGAATTATCAAGATAATATCATATCTGACTTTTTGGCGAAACAAAATAAAGATTTAACATCAGCCATTCAGGATTTTGATATTTATCAGAAATCACCGATTCAGGATTTTGCAGCCGGAGATTGTAAACAATATTCTGATAAGTTACCTGTTTCAAAAATAAAGTCAAGCGGTGCCCTATCTAGCTATCCAAACAAAAATGTTAATGATGGTAACTTGGATACCAGATGGTCAGTATTGGGACTTGGTTCATATATTCAACTAGATTTGGGTACTCAAAAGAAAATTTGCCATGCGTATATTGCATGGTTTAGAGGAGATGAACGCCAGATGACATTTACTATATCAATATCATCAGACGGAAAGTCATTTAAAAAGGTATTTTCAGGAACAACATCGGGAAAAACAGAATCTTTTGAACATTACAGTTTTGCAAATACTAAAGGACGGTATGTCAAAATAACAGTTACAGATAGCACAATGAATGATTGGGTCAGCATATCTGAAATCAAAGTAAATGGGTTGCCACTCTCATTCACGCCGCCTCCATCACCACCGCAAG
>QCWD01000111.1 GCA_013114725.1 Nitrososphaeraceae archaeon
GTTGCGCAAAATTAAACTCAAAAAGTATGTGTTGAAAATATATTAATATAATAAGGAAGTTCTATTTCTAGCAAATGTAATAACCTAAACTAGAAATAGGATGTCCACAGCTATAGATCTTTTGTTAATTTGAGTTCAATGAATAGATTGATGGATATCAAAAATTATATGATTTAAGTAAATTTAGTGCAGACCCAGCAATAAACCATTGAATTTGAGATTCGTTATATGAATGATTTAAGAATATTGTGTCTTCAGTTCTGTCGCCATGGTGAATAATACATTTTAAAGAATTTCCAGGCTTGAAATCTGTCAGAAGATCAACAATACTGAGTCTATCATCTTCTAATATTTTGTCATAATCTTGTGGATTAGAAAATGTCGTAGCTAAAATCCCTTGTTTTTTTAGATTAGTCTCATGAATTCGTGCAAAGCTTTTTGCAATCACTACTGCACATCCCAGATACCGTGGTGTCATTGCAGCATGTTCCCTGCTGCTTCCTTCGCCATAATTAGTGTCGCCAATAATTATCCATCGAATATTATTTTCCTTGTATAATCTAGCTATATGAGCGTATGTATATGTATTATCATCAATGAAACTTTTTCCACTGCCAACTTCTTTTGTATATGCGTTGATTGCACCAAGTAACAAATTATCGCTAATTTTATCCAGATGACCTCTGTACTTCAACCACTGGCCTGCTGGAGAAATATGATCGGTAGTACATTTACCTGTTACTTTTGCAAGAACAGGTAATTTGCTAAAATCTTTTTTATCCCATCTGTCAAATGGCTCAAGTTTATGTAATCGAGAACTATTTTCATTTAAAATAATATCAACGCTATCAGGATCGTTAGATGGTGACAGGTATATATCTGAAATATTTATAAATCCGTTTTCCGGTACCTCGGGAGCAATTTTTGGAGGATCTAAAATAAATTGTGTTCCATCTGAAGAGAGTAGTGGGTCGATCATAGGATTGAATGATATTTTTCCCGCAAGTGCTAAAGCTATAACTATTTCAGGACTTGCTATAAAATTCATAGTTTCTCTTCTTCCATCATTTCTTCCGGGAAAATTTCGGTTATAGGATGTAACTATTGTATTTATTTGGCCTTGTTTTAGCTCAGGTCTTTTCCACTGCCCTATACACGGACCACAGGCATTAGCAAGGACAGTAGCACCTAAATCTTTCAATATCTTAATTAGACCATCTCGTTCAATAGTCGCACGTATCATTTCAGAACCTGGAGTTATCAAAAGAGGTGATTTTAGTCTCATTCCTTTTTGTTTTGCCTGTCTAGCAATATCGGATACTCTAGACATATCTTCATATGATGAATTTGTACAACTTCCAATTAATGCCACAGAGATTGTGTCCACATATTTGTTATCTTTAACATCTTCAGACATTTTGGAAATTTTTCTGGCAAGATCAGGTGTATGAGGACCTACAATATGAGGTTCGAGTTTTGATAAATCAAGTTCTATAATTTGATCAAAATAAGGATGAGGATTTTCCTCTATTTCTGGATCTAATCTTAATAGATGAGCATATTGGTTAGCAAGATCAGCTATCTCATTACGAGAGGTATTTCGAAGGTATGTTTCCATTTTTTTATCATACGGAAATATGGAGCTTGTTGCACCTATTTCTGCTCCCATATTTGTTATGGTTGCCTTGCCAGTACAACTTATCGATTCTGCACCGGGACCAAAATATTCAATTATTGAATTGGTTCCACCAGAAACTGTTAATTTTGATGCAACATGTAGTATAATGTCTTTAGGAGCTGTCCATCCATTGAGTTTACCTGTTAAATATACTCCGATCCTTTTCGGGTAAAGAATTTCCCAAGGCATACCAGCCATGGTTTCGGCAGCATCCAATCCACCAACGCCTACAGCTATCATTCCCAGTCCGCCTGCATTTGGGGTATGAGAATCAGTTCCAATCATAAGTCCGCCTGGAAATGCATAATTTTCCAAGACAACCTGATGGATTATTCCCGCTCCGGGTTTCCAAAAACCTATACCATATTTTTTTGCAGCCGATTCCAAAAATTTGTAAACTTCATCATTTTCAAATAACGCCGTTTTTGTATCATATACACTTTCTTTGATTGCTTGAATAAGATGATCACAATGAACTGTTGTTGGGAGTAAAGTCTGTTTTAGTCCAGATTGCATAAATTGAAGAAGTACCATTTGTCCGGTTACATCCTGTAATGCAACTCGGTCAGGTTTCAAAAAAACATAACTTTTTCCTGGTTCTAGTATATTTTGTCTTTCTATATCAAACAAATGACCAATAAGTATTTTTTCACTTATAGATAATGGCTTATTATCAATTATTTTCCTGAACTTTGAAATATTGTTATCGGATCTGATGTAAACATTACTTACAAGGTCGGGTGTAGACGAAACTTTATCTGTCAAATAATAATACTGTATAGATTAGACATATTTTTACTTATTCCATTACATAATTACGTTCATTAAAATTTAGGTCAAAATATAAAACTATATAACACGAATTTTGAAAGTATGTTCATGACAATATCCACAGTTGCGACTGATTTACATCCAAAGGGTACAAAATATAGATATTTGAATAACGTCAATGTGATTAATGGAACAACACTAGTAAAGAGAGGATTTGCGCACATGCAAAAACACGGTGTAATCATGGACGTCACTAATGTGGAACAGGCTCAAATTGCAGAAGATGCTGGAGCAGTTGCAGTAATGATTTTGGATAAACTACCTTATGATGTAAGAAAAGCTGGTGGAATAGCAAGAACTGCTAGTATTGATATTATTCAAAAAATTATGAATACAGTAACTATACCGATAATGGCAAAATGTAGAATAGGTCATATTGGTGAAGCAAATATTTTGGAGGAAGCGGGTGTGGATATGATTGATGAAAGCGAAGTTTTGACTCCGGCTGATGAAATCAGACATATATGGAAATGGGACTATACAACACCATTTGTTAATGGTGCTAAAAATCTAGGAGAAGCTCTAAGAAGAATTGAGGAGGGTAGTTCAATGATAAGAACAAAAGGAGAACCTGGAACAGGAAATGTAGCAGAAGCAGTAAGTCACCTAAAACTTATAAACAATCAAATTCGCCAACTAAAAATTATTCTAGATGATAGAGAAGAACAAGAAATTATAAGAATTGCTAGAGAACTCCAAGCATCTTATGCAATAGTAAATGAGACGGCGAGACTAGGAAGATTGCCTGTCGTAAATTTTGCCGCCGGTGGAATTTCAACGCCTGCTGATGCAGCATTCATAATGAATATTGGATGTGATGGAGTTTTTGTAGGCTCTGGTATTTTTAAATCTAATGATGCATCGGAGAGAGCAAGAGCAATTGTTCTGGCAACTACATACCATAACGATCCAAAAATTGTTATGGAAGCTCAAAAAATGGTTGATGAAAAAAAATCGATGTTAGGACTTGATACGAAAAATTTAGAATTAAAAATGCAAGAAAGAGGTCCAAGCATTTGATCGATAAAAAGATAACAATCGGGATATTAGGTTTTCAGGGAGATATAGAGGAAAATGTATATGCAATATGTTCTGCGTTAAAAAAATTAAATATAGAAGCAGTAGTAGATATAATACAATATAGCAGACAAATAAATAATATTGATGGTCTCCTATTGCCTGGAGGAGAAAGTACAGTAATAAGTTCCTTAATTTCGATTCAGAAAGATATGAGAGAATCCATAAAACAGCGTATCTCAGATGGAATGCCAGCTATGGGTACGTGTGCGGGTATGATTATGCTTGCAAAAAGAGCATATGATAGAACTATTGGAGAAACAAAACAGCAACTTTTAGGAAATTTAGATATAATAGTTGAAAGAAATGCATTTGGTAGACAAAACGATTCATTTGAAACAGATATAAAAGTTCCTTTTATTGGTGATGAATTATTTAAGGGTGTATTTATAAGAGCTCCTGTAGTTACAAGTGTTGGCAGTGGTGTAGAAGTATTATCTGAATTGGATGGAAAAATAGTTGCAGTAAAACAGAATAACATAATAGGAACAGCTTTTCATCCGGAACTCGCAAACGATGATAGATTCCATGGTAAATTTATTAATTTAATTATAGATAATAAGAAAAAATAGATCTGCGGGGGGTGGGATTCGAACCCACGAACCTCTAAAGGACGGGATCACCCATTTTTTTTAGATCTTAAGTCCCGCGTTTCCAAATCTTATTTATTTGGCCAGGCTCTACAACCCCCGCTTTACGGTGTTTAATCCTGATCAAATAACAGCATAATTAAAACTTTACAATATTAAATAAATCAACAAAAAATCCGATTCTTAAGGAAATGGTAGTATAAATGGAATTGATGAGCTGTCTTTATCAGATTTGTTATCGTTGTCATCGGAGTTGGAGTCAGAGCTGTCTTTATCAGATTTGTTATCGTTGTCATCGGAGTTGGAGTCAGAGCTGTCTTTATCAGATTTGTTATCGTTGTCATCGGAGTTGGAGTCAGAGCTGTCTTTATCAGATTTGTTATCGTCTGCACCATATACAAAATAATGATTATCTAAATTAACAAATATTCCAACCGATAATAAAACAAATAATACTATAATTTTTACAGTAAACAATCTAGTTAACCTTTAGTAAATATTGAAATATATTAGAATTAGGGAAGGTTATACTATATCATACTACTGTAAAAAAATTGATGAAAAAAGTACTGACAAATCACTCTTATTCAAACTAGTAAAAAATGAAAAAAAATTAGTGTGTTGTAGCTGGCTGTTGTTTTCCTCTACCCATTGCAAAGAACATTCCGGCAATGGCACCAAAGATAGCAACTATGATCGCAATAACGATTAATGTTTGATTAAAATCGGTATTAAGCATTGAAGTGCCT
>QCWD01000112.1 GCA_013114725.1 Nitrososphaeraceae archaeon
CTTTACTTTCCATTGATAAAAAAATTTCTTTTCCATTCGACGCATCGTAATCTATTCTATTCATTATTATATTATTATCATCAATTAAACGCGACTGTAAACCACCTTCTCTGCATCTTATACATTTACATTTTATTCCTAACACATTCATTTTTTCAAGAATTATTTGTCTTAAATTACCATTTTTTGGACCAGCTACTATGTCTTTTTCTTCGATTTCCCTTTGTACTCTCATAATTCGTATCCATTTTGGAACAATTTTTTTTACCTCGATAAGAATATTTATTAAATCTTCATCTGAATAAGGAATATATTTTTTTTCGTTATACAATTTGTAAAGTCCGGTATTTTTTAACACCAACGTAGGATAAATTTTTAACATATCTGGTTTGAATCTGGGTTCTTCCAATAATATTTTGAAATCCTCAATATCCTTTTTAGGAGAAGAACCAGGCAAACCTGGCATCATATGAGCTACTATCTTGTAACCAGAATCACGAGCTATTTTAAAGGCTTTTGTTACATCTTTTAGGTCATGTCCTCTATTTACATTTTTATATATAGTATTTTGGAGGGTTTGTACTCCTATCTCAACTCTAGTGACTCCCAATTCTAGCATTGTATCTACGTGATTTTGTTTACAATAATCTGGTTTTGTTTCTACTGTAAAGCCAACACATCTAAGTTCCGCTTTTTCATTCATTTTTAATGCTTCTTCTAATGAATCTGATTCCTTTAGATTTAAAGAATCAAAACATGACTTTACAAAAGTTTTTTGATATTCTATAGGCATAAATGGAAATGTACCACCGACGATAACTAATTCTACTTTTGTTATATTGTGACCTCGATTTTTAAGTTGTAGTATTTTGGATTGTATTTGTTTGTGTGGATCAAACTCAAAAATTTGAGCTAATTTGGTTACCGGCTCAGAACCTATATAACTTAGAGGCGTGTTATATTCAATTCCTCCCGGACAGTAAATGCATCTTCCGTGAGGACAATTATATGGTTTAGGCATTATTGCAATTACCGCAACACCCGAGGCGGTTTTAGTTGGTCTAACTCTTAATTTTTCACGATAATGACTATTTTCAGCAAGAAATTGTATGATGTGCTCATTTTTAGGTATTATATCTAATTTATTTTTAGACGCCAATGTTTTAACTAATTTTATTATCTCTTTTAATGATAAAACCTTGTTAGATGAATCTAAAGTCCGTGCGATCTGTTTACAAACTTTATTATAAACCTGATCTAAAACAACTCACCTCTATATTTTTTTATTATAAAAATGAAGATACAGCATCATCTTTATGATATTATTTTTGCAACACAAATCTTTTCCCTTGAATACTTGCAACAACACTGGCGTTCCTTTTTTTACTTGTTTTTCCAATCTGATATGATTTTATTTTATATTTTTTTACTATTTTCATAATCGATTCTTCTGATTCTTTTGGGGCAATAATACAAAAACCAATTCCCATATTGAATGTTTTATACATCTCATTAGAAGTTATTTTCCCCTCATGTTGAATTAAATTAAAAATTTGGGATCTGGGTTCTGGTAAATTGTTCAAATTAAAACAAATTCTTTCATTCAAACGTTTTAATTTAGTAAACGCCCCTCCTGTTATATTTGCTAACCCGCTAATTTTTATTTTTTTTTCTAATAATTCCATAATTGGTCCAACATATATATATGTTGGAGCAAGCAACTCTTCACCTAAATTTAATGTCCAGTCTTTAGGTCTCTTATCCAGTGATAATTTAGTTAATACTTTTCTAGCTAAGGTGTACCCATTGGAATGCAGACCATTACTTTCAAGACCGAAAATCAAATCTTCTTCCTGTATTTTATCTCCTAAAATTAGTTTATTTTTTTTTCCTATTCCGAACGCAGTTCCTGCCAAATCAAATACATTCTGTTTTTCAGATAACAAGTCAGGAACAATTGCTGTTTCACCTCCAATAATTGCAGTTTTTGCCATTTTGGCTCCCAATACAAGACCTTCCATTATTTCTTGTACCAATTTTTTGTTTAACGATTTTAATGCTATATAATCTACAAAACCAAATGGTTTTGCTCCAACACAGATTATATCGTTAACATTCATTGCAATACAGTCTATTCCCACAGTATGATATATTCCCATTTTTTGGGCTATAATTAACTTGGTCCCCACTCCATCGGTATGAAGTGCGAACACCGATGAACCTATCTCAATCAGTCCAGAATAGTGCCCAAAACCAGTTATTACTTTTCCGATATTTTGAAAAACAAACGTCTCTTTAATCATATTTCCAATATCTGTTTGAGTCTTTCTAATTTTTCTTACATCTACTCCTGCTTGTTGATATGTTAATCTCATTTTGTTGTTATCAACAATCTCATCTTCACTCCCTTTTAACATATGATATTTTAAATGGAAATTTTGAGATATAAAAATATAATATGATGTCAATTCTATAATAATCTGAAACTCTAGACTATGAATTTCTCAACTATAACTACGACAATTGTAAAATTCATTAAAATCGAACACAAGAAAAGACAAAAACAGGGCGTTGTAATTGGATTGAGTGGAGGACTAGATTCTTCAGTTGTAGCATCATTGGCAGTTAACGCAATCGGTGCAAAGAATGTTTTCGGGATAATAATACCTGATTACAATGTTACTCCAATGAACGATGTTTTTGATGCGCTCGAATTAGCAAGAAAACTTAAAATCAAATCCCGGATAATGGATATATCTGATGTCAAAAATCAATTTCTAAAATATCTTTATCCTAATGAATTTGCGACAGGAAACCTTACTGCTAGGTTACGAATGTGTGTTTTGTATTATTATGCAGGAATAATGAACAGGTTGGTTCTAGGTACGACAGATAAAAGTGAATTGGAACTTGGATATTACACAAAACATGGGGATGGGGCCGCTGATCTCCTACCAATTGCGGATCTTTATAAAACTCAAGTTAGACAATTAGCTAAATTTTTGAAAGTTCCAGATTCGATAATCAATAAAGAGAGTTCCCCAAGACTATGGGTAGAGCAGACAGCAGAAAAAGAATTGGGAATATCATATGAAAAAATAGATAATATTTTACAATTTCTCGATGATTCAAATCGTGACAAAAAATCCAAAATTTTTAATTCTACGGATCTATCATTAGTTCAATCCATAGTTAAAAAAAATTATCATAAAAAGATTCCCGCACCAATATGTGTACTTCCAAAAAATATCTAAAATAATTTAATGCTTTTTAATTTTCTAAACAAGATATTTACGACATATGACTTTTAAATAGGTTTATTGATTTCAGCTAATATACATGGTATTTGGAATCGATGTTCGTTTAAGTCGAATTCTTAAAAACGGAAAAATGGTTTGTATTCCTATGGATCATGGCATTACCAACGGTCCAATCCAAGGATTAGAAGATATCCATGATTTAATTTATTCATGCGAAAATGCGGGATTAACCTCTGTTTTGATTAACAAAGGAATATTGAAGACCTTGCCCAAACCACCTAAAAATATCGGTTTAATCACACACCTTTCTGGAAGTACATCTCTTGGACCACAACCGAACAAAAAAGTTCTTATGGGAAGTGTAGAAGATGCATTGAGATTAGGTTCTGACGCTGTATCTTTACATATTAACATTGGTGCAAAGGAGGAGCCTGAAATGTTAGAAATATTGGGTATGATATCAGATGAATGTTCTAAATGGAGTGTTCCACTTATTGCTATGATGTACCCAAGAGGAGAAAACATCAAAAATCCTTATGATCCAGAAATCGTGGCTCATGTAGCACGAATAGGTGCAGAATCTGGTGCAGACATAGTGAAAACTGTTTACACTGGAAGTGTTGAAACTTTTAAAAAGGTTGTTAGAAGATGTCCCGTTCCTGTTGTTATTGCAGGAGGTCAAAAAATCTCAAATGATGGTGATCTATTGCAATTGTGTTTTGATGCTGTAAAGTCTGGAGCAATCGGAGTAACTTTTGGGAGAAATATCTTTCAACATAAACATCCTCCATCTATTGTTAAATATCTTTCTGAAATTATAATAGCAGGTAAATCTCAAAAAGAAGTGTTGAAAAAATTTGGACAAACAAAAAAATAAGGAATTAATTATTGACCCACAGGTACCTGTAAGTGAATTAAATTCATTCTTACAGAATGTTGTTCCTATCAATATCATTAAAATCGATCCAAAGCACAAGTCGGTCAACAGTAATTATATTATTATCTATGAATCAGATGACGCTGATATTGTTATTTCAAATAATTTAGATGATTTTTCACGATTAAAAACCATAGGCAAGAAAATTGCGTTTTATAAAAAAGTACTTTCTAATGACGATATTGATGAAATCGAAAAGGCCTCTCATCTTGGAGCAAATTATGTTATCGTAGATGCAAATGATTGGAAAATAATTCCTTTGGAAAATATTATCGCACGACTGCAAAACACCAATACAAAAATTTTCACCACTGCAAGAAATTCTGAAGAGGTAAGGACTTTGTTCACTGTTTTAGAGTTGGGTGTTGACGGTGTTATTCTTTCCACAAACAGTAAAATCGAAATAGAGAATTCTATGAAATTTATGAAAAATCTTTTTTTCCCTATTCAATCAGCTAAGATAATTGAAATAAAAGATGTAGGCACAGGCGAAAGAGTCTGTGTTGATACTGTTTCAATACTTGAAAATGGCGAGGGAATGTTAGTAGGAAGCAAGTCTAATTTTCTCTTTTTAGTTCATAATGAATCATTTGGTTCCGCATTTACTTCTCCACGTCCTTTTCGTGTTAATGCGGGAGCTGTTTATTGCTACACAGTTTTACCTGATGGTACGACTCAATATTTATCAGAACTTGAATCGGGCAATGAAATT
>QCWD01000113.1 GCA_013114725.1 Nitrososphaeraceae archaeon
CCTAAAACTTCGGCACAGGCTAAATTTAATATTCAAAAAGATTGGCAATCTTACAGAGATTTGATGTTAGAAGAAGGTTACTTTAATGGCAATAATGATTCCTTACTGCAAAGAATTAGAAGACATACTGCTGACACCTTAAAAAGAAATGGTAGATTAGAAAAGGCATTGGAGGCTAAAATTAAAAATGCACCTACAACTTTTGAATTATACGAGACAGCTAAACAATTAGGTACTTTCAGAGACCTTTCTCAAAAAAATATTCGGTTGGCTGAGGGTATAAAAGCTATGGCAGAGCGGGGAAAGAATACTGAAAAGACCAAAATTCAAGGAGATATGACTGCTGCGCAATTAAAAAAGACAGCGCAGGAAAAAATAATACAGGATTTAGACAGGGCTATTAATTCTAATCCATCTGATAGACAAGGAAAACAAATTATAGATGTTGATCAAAAATTGCAAGATTATGTAAAGGATACAATTAACCTCCATACTGCTGCCGCTATTGCCAATATTTTTGTGTATGAAAATAAAGATGCTGCTAATAACTTTTTAGAGCAGGGGGTACTAATACAATTAATAACAGGGGAAACTCTTGTTAAAGTACTTATTAACGGAGAACTTTTTGAGGAAAGATCTATTCCTGTAGATATAGACACCTTAATTGATGTAGGTGTAATAAACACTATATTTTCTTATCATAAAGGTCAAGTTCAAGATGAAATAGATAGACTCGATAATGCAATACAAGATTTGCAGCAAGAAGAGTTACGAGTAGATAGAGAACTTGACGTTTTGGATAATCTGGATTTTACTCAAACAAGCGAATCTTTTCGTATGGCTAATTTACCAGAAGATGAATTACCTGCTGCTGTAAAGGATTACCTAATTAAACAAGATATTGAAAGAGGAGAAGAAATACTCAAGACAGAGACAACTAATTTTCAAAATGGTATATACTCAACAACCAATTTAAAGAAGATTATAGACTACTTAAAACTTCTCTTGAATTACCCTTCTTTGGGAGCTAATGAACCTGCTGTTCAACAATTATTAGCTGATTTAAATATCCTGTTTAATCAAATGGATACAGCTTTTAAAAAGCAAATTGCAGAAGGTAAGAAATTCACAGATGAGCATGAGGGTTCTATAACAGAGTATGTAAAGGATTTTAGCACTGACCCAAACAAGCCTGTATTTATTGAAATAATTGATGAGATAAAAAGATTACATACAGTTAAAAATGACCCTGCAAGTGATCCAAAAGATATAGCAGCTGCGGAATTAAAGTTAAATACGAAAAGGAATGAATTACAAAATCTTTTGAGTAATTTAAATATACCTGAGATTCTCTGGGAGTTAAAGGAATTTTTACTTACAAACGGTGCGGAAATAGATGAAGCATTGATAGAAATCTTGACAAGGAAATCTACTTCCAAAAACACACAGCCACAAGCAGAGGTAATCCGACAAAATAGAACTTTGGTAGAATATTCTACAAGTTATAGATTATTTCAAGGCGTAATAAAAGGTATTCCATATTTAAATGCCTATTTAATCTCTGATAGAATTGACAGCTCAGAGTTTGCAGCGGTGATTAATAATATGAAAGACACTGATATTGATTTTAAAACACCGCCTTCTGCAGCAGATTTCGCTACTTTTAAGGCTAATTTATTAAGGTTATTTGAGGATTACAAAAAGGCAAGAAGAATAGAAAAAGCTTTAAGGTTTTTAAATAGCGGTGTTGATTTAACTGCTTTTTATCAAAATGCTCCTATGCCCGCAGTGTTTCCTTCTCCTCAACAACAAGTTGTAATGGAGGAAGCCGTTGCTTTTTTAGAAACTAAGGAAACCAGTAAGATATTTGTTATTGATGGTGCGGCAGGAACAGGTAAAACTTTCCTGTTAAAATTATTTTTGGGTGCTAGAAAGGTATTTACATGGTCTCCTTACACACATGCGGACGCTAATTTACAAGCTACTTTAAATATAGAACCATCAACAGTTACTATACAATCCTTATTGAATCTTTTAAATCCCAAAAATATTCCTGCTAATGACATAACGGCAAAATTTAATTTTGTAGTTGCTGAAATAAATAAGATAAAAGCTGGTACTGATACGAATTTAATCGCAATGGTTGAAAAATTAGAGAAAGGCACGCCATTAATAATTGATGAAATTTATGCTGCTGATGTAGATGTTCAGATTATTCTTGCCGTATTAGCAGAAACTTTTAAAGCTAAGGTAATTGTATTAGGAGACCCAAATCAAATTTCTAATGCTCATGGACTTGCTAACTATGCTTGGCAAAAAATAGCTGTTGCTGCCCAACATGGAACTCCTTTGTCTGTAAGGTTTAGAAGTTTTGTGCTTCCAATTGCTGCTGTTCAAGAAGCCTTTTATGGAAAAACCTCTAAAATAGACGAACTCAATACTGTTTATAACGATGGCTTAGGAGTAAATGGTTTAGAGGATAGGGTTAAATTTGTTGAAGATATAAAAGAAAAATTAGCAAATGGTGTAAATTCTAATGATTGTAAAGTAATTGTTAGTGATGACTTAGTAAAAGTTTATAATAATCTTTTAACTAGTCAAGGGATAACTGTGGAGGTTCTTTCAGTAGAAAAAGCACAAGGTAGGGAATTTCCCTATGTTTGGGTAGACATTACTAAAATGAACGTCAATGGCATTGTGGCAGAGACTGCACATAATAAACTTGTTTATACCGCTGTATCAAGGGGAAAATTATACATAGGTTATAATAATGCTGATGATAGACCCGCAGACCAAAGGACTAAAATAAGAAGTTCTTTTGATGCCTCATTAACAGAGGATATAGGATTTAAACAAATGTTATTTAATGCAAATGAAAGAACTTATTTAGAATTGTTGCAAAGAAGAAATGCTCCTTCAACAAGACCCATGCCAGCACCAATTGTTGCACCAACAACAACCACAAATACTCCGCCCCCTGTAGTACCTTTGCCTGTTGCTCCTGTTGCCCCAGCAAGTCCACAACGTACAGCAATTGTAAATTCTGCTCTAAATAAAGGAAAGATTGTTCTCAATTTCCTTAAAAAATTGAAAACAGTAATAGCTAATAAAATTAACAATCAAACTCCTCCTCCTGCTACAAATAACACTACTACTAATCCTCCTCCTAATAATCAAACTACTCCGGTTCCTCCTACTACAAATATCCCAGTTACGAATACACCAATTCCTCCTACTACATCTAATCAATCTGAAATAGAAACTAAAAAAGCTGATATTGAAAGAAGAAGACAAGGACTAAATGGTGTTGAAGAAATAATATTTTCTAATCCTAATTTTAGACTTGAGGGTTTTGAAATAGATGGGAATTATTGGAATGTAGTTACATCTACAGATAGAGCAAAAGTGTTAGTAAATGTAAATGGTGTTATTGTACCTTTTTATTTAACAACAGGACAAGCAGGTAAAGGGCTTATCCCGGGGTGGTATCCATTCTTTGGTATTGGTAAAGATGGTTGGCTTAATAAAACAGATAAGTCTGATATGGAGACTTATTATGAAAGGTATTGGGGAAAAGAAACAGCAAATATTGTAAAATCTATATCTGAAGAATTAAATAGTTTTTATGGTACAGACCCCACTAATTTTAAAAATGATGGGGACCCTAATGCAACTTCAAGACCACTAACTACATTAGCAGATAAGGTAGAGGACTACATTAATTCAAAATTAAACTATACACCTGCAATAAATAATGGAGATGCAAGAAAAACATTAAGGAGTAACGTAGAGCAATTAGGAAAAGAAATCAATGCTAAATATGATGCAGAACTAAAAGCGTTAGAACAACAACCTACTACATCTAATCAATCTGAAATAGAAGCTAAAAAAGCTGATATTGAAAGAAGGAGGCAAGAAGAATTACTTAAAATTGGTAATGAAGCAATACCTAAAGAAGTGCAGGAATTTATTAATATAGACAACAGCGGGAAAAAAGTTAAAGTAACCTATGTTCCTGTAGCTGGTAAAAGTTTAGCTGTAGTTTTAATAGATTGGTTTAGCAGAAACATTCCCAATGTAAAAACAAAAAACTACAAATTTATTGGGGATAGTATTCAAGTAGATATTACTTTAGAAGGTTTGGGTAATTGGCAAACTTGGGAACTTCCTATAGTTTCTACAATAGGTGGTAGCGGCTCATTTATAGAGGTCAATTTATCAGAGTGGGGTAAAACTTTGATTAACGCTAAATATGATGCAGAATTAGCTGCATTAGAAGGAAATAAATCTACAACCAATGATGAATACAAACTAGATTACTTAATTAATAAAACACCCATTAAAGCTGGAGTAGAAGAATTATTTGAATATAACCGTGAATTAGCTAATGCTGTATATGAAGCTTTAGGGTTTTTATACTCTCCATTAACTGATGAAGATAAAGCAAGGATAGACAATAGAACAAAAGAAGAATTAGCTGTATTTAATAGGTTGTTGGCATTAACTAAAAAGAATAATTTTAATGAAGCTTATGATGTTCTTGTTGATAGAATTATTGAAGCTGGAAAAGATATAAATAGAAGAAAAGAATATATAGAGTTATTGAAATTTCAAGAATATATTAATACTTATTTTGGGTATCTAATAAATGATAAGAATGATAAAACTGCAAAAGATACTAAAATAACAGATGTTATAAATGAAATTAAAGAACAAGCTGAAAAAGATAAAATTAAAAGAAAACGTAATGAAATAACCCCACAACAAAAACAACAAGCTTTACAACTATATTCTCAATATCTTGATACTATATTTCCTGATAGTAAAGTAAAAGATATTGTTTATC
>QCWD01000114.1 GCA_013114725.1 Nitrososphaeraceae archaeon
TAAATTAAAACACCAGTATATAATTTTGAAAATTTACGTAAGTTTTTATTATTAATTCAAGATTATTTTTTAAAATGCCGTATACTCTTTTGATAGGTAATAATTTTATAAGAAATAGTCCAAAAATTATAAAAAAAGATGTCAATAAATTATTTGAGGTGAATGAAGACAAGTCAGGTCCATATATCAATGCAGTGATACAAGATATCCATTCAAAAACAAGAGTGAAAATTGAAAAAAATGTATGTACTTTTAACAGTGATGACATGAAACTGAAAAAAAACGATAGAATGCATGTCCTCATCTTAGATAAAAATGGCGAGATTGTCTTTGAGTCTAGAATAGTAGACAACAAGACAATAATCGTAAGTGGAATATTTGCAAATAACTCAGAGCAACTGATCATCACACAAAATTATATTATACTTCCTAGCAAAAAATGGATTATGCATAGTAAAGTTGATGCAAATAATTCAGATATAACTATTTCAGAAAAAGGCATTGCTGCAAACATTAAAACTTGATACCTCCTAATATTTTTCCTTAAAATTTATGTTATCTTTTTTTATTTTTATTTTTCCTTTTGTTTAATTTAAAAAGAATTAAACCGGCAACTGACCAGCACAATATTGCAACAATATTGTTGTGAAAAAACCAGCTTATCCCACCCAATACTGCAAATACCATTCCCGATATCCCAAGAAATCTTTTTGTGTTAACCACCAAATAGAGAAAAGATTACAGATATAAATAAATAATCTAATATCAAGACTCAGCCCTCAAAGGTAGATTCACCCGTATTTTTTGCCTAAAATATAAAATGATATCCGATATCTAAGATAAATAAATGAAGAGTGCATATAGATTGTACAATTTACTTTTAAAACGCAATTTAAGATGACGGCGGTATCACTTGATAAATGTGTGATTTAATTAAATCTTTCAAAAGATATCCCATGAAACTAGATATCTGGCAAAATTACTATTCCGAATTCATGTTCATTGAGCTATTAAAAATTTTCCTTTCTATCAGAACACTCAACTCTGTTGGATAATTCTTTATTAAATGCCCATCGAAAGATGTTTTTATTTGTGGGCCCTCAAATCATAAAAATAAAGTTACTGTGAATTTAATCTGAGCTTAGTTTGAGATAAAATGTATCTGCTTTGTGAATAAAGATCATTTAATTAGGCAATAGAAATGAATGTTATTATCATGGTGTATCATAGTTTCGTGTAAAGATATTTTAAAACAATTTATCTACAATATAGTGATATTGGGTTTTCCCAAAATTATTGATATGTTACTAAAAGCAAGTCCAAAGTAATATATGGATTAATGCAAATAGTAGTTCCATCGTATGAATTTCCAAAAAAAAATTGAAGGGAGAAGTCCTAATGATTCAAAAGCAGAAAGTACAATCGTGATGCTTCCTTCCGATGCCAATCCCAAAGGAAATGTTTTCGGAGGAATTATTTTAAAACATGTCGATTTGATCGCTGGTCTGGTAGCCAAAAGACATGCGGGACATGCCAATATAGTGACTGCAAGTATTGACAGAATGACGTTTTTAAAACCAATTTTTATAGGAAATGCATTGATTCTCACGGCAAGGATAAATTATGTAAAAAGATCTTCTATGGAGATAGAAGTTAATGTTTTTGCAGAAGACTTGGATGATAATACAAGAGTTCATGCAGCTACTGCATTTGTGACCATGATAGCTTTGGACAAATATGGAAAGACAACAGAGGTACCTTCGTTGATTTTAGAAAGTGATGAAGAGAAAAAGAGATATATAGAAGGAGAAAAGAGGATGATAACAAGACTTAAAGAAGCTGGAAAATTATGAATTGAGATACATTCTCTCAGACACCAGTACATGTAGACGATAAAGTAAAATTTTAAAAAAAATATTCGAATTAAATTTTAAGTTCTTTTAAAACAAAATATAAATACGAACAGACGAGTAAATTATATTAATCTAATCTCCGTTTTTTAATTTAGAGTAGAAAATCTAGAGATTTTTAAGATAAGAGTAAGAAGATGATAATATGGATAAAATTAATTTTATTCAATGGCTTGGAAGATTTTTTGTATAAGAATATATGATCACATAATATAGATGGTCGGTTCTTAAAAGGTCAACAGAAGTTATATTCCTAAATATTTTCTATATATCATTTTTTAATACCATAGCTTAATTTGAAGGTTTTTGTTAAGTCCTACTTTAATAAAGACAAAAAACTTTTTGAAAACAACATTTGAGAGAATTTGAATTTATAAACAGATAATAATAAAGAAAATAGATCGATTATCAATTTTTACAAACTTTTTAAATGATTCAAATCAAAAATATAATACATGCTAGATTTAAAATTACGGTAGTATAGTACTAAAATACTGATGGTAATATAAAAAGTCCCATAGAACAGGCCATCATTATTGTCCAATAAATTTTGTTCCAACGAAAAATCTTTTGTCCATCAAGAACACCAAACGGAATGAGATTAAAAAGAGCAATCCAGGCATTAAAAGTTGCACCAGTATAAAAATAAGGAGAAGAGTACACGAAGTTGTGGACAATAAAAAAAGAAAATCCCATGACAAGATTGGTTAATGGACCGATAATGGCGACTTTTCCAAACTGATTTGAAGTTGAAACACGAACCCGAACTGCTCCAGGTGCAATAAACTTAAACGGATTCATGGGTATAGCAGAAAATGCGGTAATAAACAACCCAGATACATCCAAACGAAATTCTGCCCATCCTTTATAATACTGTGCAAGGAATTTGTGTGCTAATTCATGAACCAAAAACGCACTGATAAATATCACAAGGAAATGCCAAGAAATGTGTCTATATCCATTAAGCGAGAGTCCTACAAGCATGACTAAAAATGTAGCTAAAGACAGGTGTAAAATTTCAATATGTGAAGATTTTAACTTGGAAAAATAAACTAAATTTTTAACATTTGCTAAAGAAATGTGATTATCTTTTAGAAAACCCTGTTTGTGCGATATCTCCTTTTTATGATAAAGGTTCAAAAAAATACAATCATGATTATGTGGAAGACGATGTATGTAACAAAAAGAATTTTTACAGTATGTACATTCAAAAGGAAGATTTTCTCTTATCCCACAAATTTTACATTTCAATGAGTTTATGATATAATATATTCATTGTTTCGTTTTATATTTTATTGATACCTAGGATATTCATTAATTCATATGACTATCATAACTAAAGGGGAATCAAAGATAAAAACATACCAAGACAGGAGATTTGCCATTTGATAACAAAACGTGGATAAAACCATGATATTTTCGTTATAAGACTCCAATTCTTGAAATAATAATTGTGTGTTATCCTGATGAATGAAAGAATAAATAAAAAAAGATTAGAAATGATAATTCCAATTAAAATCGATCAAATATTAAAATACTTGAAATATTTGAAAAAAAGAAATCAATTCGAATTCCTCAATTCGGAAAGTCAATGTTTGTATCTATTTATATACAGGCGGTTTGGTTAATATCGTATTAAAATCTGAGTAATTTTATCCGCACCTGTGACATAAACTACTAAAAATTAGAAGTGTATTTTTCATGAATTTACCGGTACGAAACGGAGTACCTTAAGTAACTTTCATAGATTATGTTAGAATAATCCAATTTCCCAGTATATTTTTTCTTAGAGATACATAATTTGAACTAATAAATGTAGAATTGAAAGCACGGAGGATGTAATTAACAGATTGTGATTTTTTATGGTTTTTCAATTATTTAGTATATGAATATAGGTTTTAAACAATAATAACCTGATGAAAGTTTAATAAAAGAGATAGAGACAAGATTCTGCAGTATTTGAAAATATTATAGATGTGTGATTCTTTTAACAATAATAGAAAAAAATTAGATTTGTATATTTTAATCTAGCCAAAATGACATAATGTTTTTAAATTATCAGAGGTGCCAATATTTGTAATCATATAAAAAGAAAATTGAAGAAGAAAGTTATTATACATATATTTCAACAATAAATATGGGCGTATGAATACAAATTTCAAAAATAATATCGCACTATATGGTTTATCCATATTATTGATTTTATTGCTATTTTCGATTTCGGAATTTTTTAAAAATTTTGATATGAATTTATTTTACGCGTTAGCAGCAAATGAAAATGGTCATACAAAAATTAAAGGATCTTTTTTACAAGAGGGTTGTATTGATACATACTGTTATGATGTGTACAAAATTAGGGAATATAATGTAAAACTGATTGCCGATGGAATTAATAAACATAATAACAAAATATCTATTTTTGATAAGGGATTTATGTACGTAAATCATGATGATAAAATTTCAGTTATTGATACTTTAACAAATAAGGTAGTAAATTACATGAGAATTCCTTCGGATAATTACAGTAAGGCGTTTGAATTTGATCCAACGCACTACACAGCATTTGATACAAAACATAAAAGAGTTTATGTAACAAATGTTGAATTTAACTCTGTGTTTGTTATAGATACAGTTACAAATAATGTATTAGATTTATCAATACCTGTAGGATTACAACCCGAGGGAATTGCATTTGATCCCAAACACGATAGAATGTATGTTGCCAACGCGTGGAACAATACGGTTTCTGTTATTGATACCGGTACCAATAAGGTGGTTTACAACATCAAAGTTGATGGTTTACCATGTGGAGTATCTTTTGATCCCAAACACGATAGAATGTATGTTGCCAACGATCTTGGTACTATTTATGTTATTGATACCAATACAAATAAGGTGATTGGCGATCC
>QCWD01000115.1 GCA_013114725.1 Nitrososphaeraceae archaeon
GAGGCAGTGAAGTATGCTAATCATTGGAAATTAATAGATAACAGTAATACTCCTAGTCTTTTACATAATGATGATTTTAAATGCAAGAAAAAATAACTTTCAAAACATAATTTTTAAATTAAGATTTGATTTTAACGTTTTTTTTAGTTTTAGGTAATCTATGGTAAAAATAATGGGAAATATTTTTAAATATTTAAATTTTATTCAATAATGGCCGTGTAGAAACCATCAAAGTTAACAAGATACTACTATAAATTATTGATCTATCAAAAAACAATCCAAATACGTTAGACTCGCAGAACAGTTATTTCGTATTTTAAAACACTACAGAATACCAATATATCTGCACAGAAAAAACAACCGTATCTACATTGTTTGGCAGCATATCGTTTTTGTTACCATAAGACAGCATGAAGGAAAAAGTTACCTGATGTTCACAGACCGGCTTGCTGAAGCTACTATTTGAGGTTGTTTTTGCAATTATCAAAAATACTACATTATACAACAATACAGAAATTTGTATGCCATACCAGCACTGTTGTACTGGTAAGAACAATTTCATTATTCATTCTCTTTGCAAGTACATGTACAAGACACATATTTGCATGTATAGATTCAACTGGTCTCAAAATCACATGTGCATCAAATACTATACTCCGAGGGCTAAATTGAGACTCAAACATGCCAAACTATCTATCAGAGATGATATAGCACAGAGGTCTGCTCAGTAAAATTAAAACGCGGTCCAACCAAACAAGATAATGTTGATTTTAAACCAATTATAACAAAAATGTCAAAAATAAAAAAATTATCTGCAGTTATTGCAGAGAAAAGTTATGTTAATGAGGAAAGTGATGGATTAGTACGGCAGATACTGTTTGGATAAATCATAATACCTGCAAGAAATGAACAGGCACCTGTTTGGAAGATTTATGACAGGTACAGAAAGAAGATGAAGCATGATACCACAATTTGTTATATTATCGGAGAAACAAGAACGAAAAAATCATATCGATCATAAAAAAACTGTTTGAAGAACACATAAAATCTAGATTAATAAGAATGCAAACTAGAGAATTGATTATCCGATGTATTGCGTATAATGTTCATAGAATTGTAAATTTGTTACTTTTGAGGATCGTTTCTACAGAGCCTTTATGATATAACATCTACATCTATAGATCTTCTGTTAACTTTAGTCATTGTCATTATTTCATTTTATTTTTTATATTTCTAAAATGGAAATATGACAGTTCTAATCAAAAAAATGCTATATCAAAAGAGATATTCATCATATGTAAATTTCTGAAATGGAAATATAAATACCGAAAATATTTCCGCACTAAATATTACTTAATATTAAATATTATAAGTATGAACCAATTGAAACAAGTAGATATTTTTGAATTAGATAGGGTTTTGGAATATATCGCAAAAACCTTCGCTGCACCGACAGCAACGGTTTGGTTTAAAGCCAACAATAATAGAAAGCCATCCAGAAATGAGTATTATGAAAAGACTGTTGAATTTATAAAAAAATTTGAAAATTTACTAATAACCAGTTTTCCAGATAATGAACATTCGGATTACGTGAAGGGATGTATTTCTGAAAACATAGATCGTGTAATATGCTCAGTTCATTCTGGCAATAATAAAGAAGTAGATAAGAGATATAGATATTATGTAGATTATTATTAAGATGGGAGGAGAAAATTGAGTTGTCATCAAGTTTTTATAAACTGATAATTCCTGGGGTATTATCGTTATTGGTAATTGGAACTATTGGTTTTCTACTCGCATTTACTTATTATCCAGAAAAGCATGTAAATGTAAAAATTGATGAACAGTGTTATGAGCTATTAGATGTATCAAATGAAAAATACAAAATTCTTCGAGCACAAAATGAAATTAACATAAAAAAAATGCAAGTTAAATTGATTGAATACAATAATGCCAGTTTACCAATAATATTTAGTGGATTTAAAGAAAGTATTGACGATTTCATAAAAGATTACGAGATTAGAAATATAATATCAGTACAAAAAGTTTCAGATAATCCAACATTTGATAAATTTATAATAAAAGCGACTTTGTCAAAAACGGATCTAGAAAAAATAGTAAATGATCTAACACCAAAAGATTTTTATCCAACATTATCAGTGAAAGGAAGTTTAGGTCTAGGACCAAATAAATATATCAGTAATGAGGAAGGAAAAGAAATTTCAGCAAAATCTTATGAGTTTATGCAGAAGGGCATCAAAAATATAGTTGAATCAAATACAGAAGGGGTAAAGGCCGCCGAATGTCGATTTGTTTAACATATTGATATAGCACCATTAGTTTTGATTACCAGAATCAAAAAACATACTTTGCATGCTATTTTTTAAATTTTTTTCAGGAACTCTATTGACAATAAATTGAAAAATAAACCGGTCATAACAATTTTATGATTAAAAAATTTTACTCTCTATTTTATGTTTTTAACTTAAATTAATGTATATGTGATTTAAGGCTAAAATCAACGAACAATACAAAAAATTCATTTGAAAATGAAAATATTTTCTTGTCTTATAAAAAATATGCAGTTATTTTTTTTAAAGATTACTAGTGAACATGAAAATTGAAGATATCAATGGCGGTACTATTTACATCGTCTAGTAGTTATTTAAATGAGATACATATCAAATAAGTATCTACACTATGATTATTCTTGGTTTTGTTGTTTTTTATTATTGAAACAATAAAAAAATTAAATCTATTTTCTTTTTCCTCAAACAGAAAAAGTCTGATTAGACAAAATAATCAATACATGTAGATTATATCATCTGCAGAAATTCCTGTGCATTAAAGTGCGTGGATAGTTCATCTGATATCTTTTCAGAAAAAATCTCCAATAACTCAAAATCATCTATCGTAAACTTTTTTTTGGTGAACATTGCAATAACTCCCATGACTTTTCCTTTATGTTTTAGAGGATAGCCTGCAAAAGATTCAAGTTTTTCTTTTTTAGCCCACTCATGATATTTTATTCTGTTATCATTTACGACATCATTGGTAAAGATAGGTTTACCAGTTTTAGCTATATGACCAATTTTTAAAGAATTTATGGGAATTTTTGAAAATTCTCCGTTGATATTTTTATATTTTCCAGCACTACATTTTAGAATTAAATACTGTTTATCTCTGTCCAATAACCATATCCTTGCGAATGTTGCATTAAAAAATTTCACCAGACCATCTACAATTAACTGAAGCTTATCCTGTAAATACCGTGATTTTTCAACTGATTCGAGAATCTTATAGACAAAAACTTTTCTCTCTCCTAGTTGGGAATTATTAAAAAAAGAATATGGCGATAATTTGAATGTCTTGGTCTCATAAGAACGAAAGTCAATAACAATTTCTGCAAATCTCTGTAAAAAATTATTGCTTTCAAGTTCATATTGTTCTATATTATCAAATACAAAATGAAGAATCCAATCATAGTCTCCACTTGTTTTTCCTGAAAAAACACAAAATGTTGAATCTTTTGAATAAATAATTAATTCATTAATTAAATCAGATAAACGTGATGTATACCTAAATTTTAATAAAATAGTGCGGTTTATTTTTTGTGAGACAAAGTCAGGATTAAGTATCACAGAATATCCTAATATCACATGTCTATTCTCTAATCTTTTCAATCTTTGTCTTATTGCCCTATCTGTTATCTTGTAATCCATTTCATGAAGAATATTAGCTATATGATATGCTGAAATTCGACCGTTCTTCCCTAACTCATGAAGAATAACTTTGTCGATCTCATCTAATAACAATTAGGTTAATAATTATCTATTTTGCTTATACAAATATTCCGATTCGGAAAAAATTACAATATCGGATAAATATGTGAACGACTTTTTAAGAGCCATATGTGAATTTATTATAAATTGAACAAGTATTCGACCTAATAGGATGTTTCAAAGTTTTTGAAATGATATTTTACAATATACTATTCATGCAATAACAAAGAATGGGATGTATAAAATTGATAAAATTGTTGATCCTCTGTTATGCAGAATAACAATACAAGAAAACAACCTTTGGAAATAAAATTTACTTATTTCATGCCTGTAGAATTATCAATGTTGAAGAAAATTTAAGAATTATCATATGTAGATGTTTGCCATTAAATAACAAACAATATTTTAATTGTATTCAAAACGATATCGATTCATTCTGTGTTGACAGTCGTTATCACGGTTTTTATGTTAATAACCATCATGGGAAATGTTCTAATAAAAAAATAGGCATTTCAAAGTACATTCTTTTCGATATCTATATGGATAAAAACATCTAAAGAAACAATTCAAAATATCAGAATTTTCGTAAAGATAGGTAACAAAAATATTTTAATAAGACATATCGTTAAGAAAGGATGATGTTTAAAAGTTATTTAATTTTTGTATGTATATCTTTTTTGCTTTTAGGATTTATTTTCAGTCCATATTCTACATTTAGTGTATTTGGTGAAGCGAAAAGTACTACTAAAACGAGCGGTATTGATTGCATACCAGATCAGAGTACCAATATTGTCACCTGTTGCTACAAGGAGTATGACAGCCAAACTGGAGATACAACTGCAATCTATTGTGCCACATGTTATGAGAATAACGATGGTAATTTAGCTTGCGATTCTTATGACAAAGTAGAATCAATTAGACCACCTGATGATAACGGCATCTCTCCAAAAGGTAAGGGGATTGGTGATTTACTTGAAAAGAGTAATCCATTGATTCAATCATTATC
>QCWD01000116.1 GCA_013114725.1 Nitrososphaeraceae archaeon
ACAGCACAAATTAGGGGAGAACAGGATAGACTTGAAGTTGCTTACAAGTTGGTATTTACACCTACAATATCAGGTTATGTATTGCCAGGAAATGAAAGTGCAAAAATAGTTGACTTGGATTGGAGGAGTTTCAAGGTAAACGACCCGCTAACTATTGATATACCAAATTATGGTAAGATAGATATCAACCATCCAATTAGTGCTTTTCAGGCAAAGTTTCCAGAATTAGCTAGTCAGTTACTATCATCAGATGCAAGAAAGATAATGACTGAACCGTTGTTTGATTTTGAGGATATTGGACTACCCATGGATAGATGGCACTTTTTATTTGATCCAACCGGCAGCCAAGCATCAGCAGCAGGCGCAGGATATATTCAAGAAGGCGGGGCAAATGTTGTATCAGTTTTTTCTTTGGGAGAAAGTAGTTTTAGAGAGGGAACCCATACTGCAAAACAATCTGATGCAAAGGCAACAGTATCAGGCACTGAAATTGAAATCCGTGCGTCAACACCTCCGGTAAGCGGACAACTCCAGATTCCTGGATTCGCTGAAGTAAAGAAGATAGGAAATGCAGAAATTGCATTAGTTAGTCCGACGGCACCGTCCGGAGTAATCACATCGTCTGGAGGATTTCCAATACAAGTTTTGGGATTGTTTGCAGGCATGATGGCAGGAGTCGCAGTATTAGTATTGTTTTTGGCAAGAAAAAAATAATAAAAAATATTTTTTCTTAATTTTATCTAGTTTAGATACTTAAATTAAAAAGTACGAAAGATGTAAGATTGTTGAAGTGGATGGAGAGAGATTTGAACTCTCGATCACCTGTGTGTGAGACAGGTATCATAACCAACTAGACTATCCATCCATAAATCAAGGCATTACCATTTTATTGACTTGTTTATCCAAAATAATAATATTTTGAAATTCAATTATCTATTTGGATTAGGTTATGTTCCCTCTCCAAAACCGCCTAGGTATATCCTTTGTTCGTTTGATAAAACATCAATTAGAATCCCCATTGAATTTAATTTGGCCAAGGCGATATCTTGGTCTTGAGATCGTGAAATATCATATACAACATTATTCATGGATTTGCCTTCTTTTAATAACCTTAACACGGATAAAAATTGATTTGCAAAGCTCATGTCCATAACTTCAGACGGATGTCCTTCAGCTGCTGCAAGATTAACCAGTCTACCTTCACCTATAACATACACTTTATTTCCATTATCAAGTTCGTAACCCATGGTATGTTGATTAATCGGTTCTTTTTTAGAACATGTTTTATCCAAATTATCAACAGATATTTCAACATTAAAATGTCCTGCATTAGCTAGTATAGCACCATTTCTCATATTTTTTATATGATTTAATGTTATAACGTCTTTACAGCCGGTAGTAGTGATGAAAACGTCCCCAAGTTTAACTGCCTCATTCATAGTAGTTACAGAATAGCCGTCTAGTTTTGCTTTAAGAGCAGAAATCGGATCCACCTCTGTTACAATGATATTCCCTCCTAGACCTGATGCTCGTTTTGCTATGCCTTTACCGACATGTCCATAACCTGCAACGACAACATTTTTTCCAGAAATAAGAATATTTGTTGCTCTGATTATTCCGTCTAAAGCAGATTGTCCAGTACCATAGACATTATCAAAATCGTGTTTTGTTTCCGCGTCATTGACTGCAATGATAGGAAATAACAATTTACCAGATTTTTCCATTGCCCTTATTCGTAAAACGCCTGTAGTAGTTTCTTCTGTTCCTCCGTACAAATTTGAAAGTTGATCAATTCTATTATGCATCTCGACTGTGAGGTCTGCTCCGTCATCTATTGATATATTAGGATCGTTACGAATCACAGAATGGATATGATCGTAATATTCTTCTTTGGAAACACCGCGTTTAGCATATATCGATATTTTTTCATCAACTGCTAAAGATGCAGATACGTCATCTTGAGTACTAAGAGGATTACATCCGCTCCATGAAATTACAGCTCCTGCTGCTTTGAGCGCCCTTATCAAAACCCCGGTTTCCTTTGTAACATGAAGACATCCACCAACTCTAATGTCTTCTAACGGTTTTGTTTTTTCATATTTTAATTTGAGAGAATGTAAAACAGGCATGTGAGCTTCAGCCCAATCTATTTTTCTTTTACCTTCTAAGGATAATGAAAGGTCTTTGACAGCATACGACATGTTTTTGTTAATTTATTACTTATATATTATCATAAGTATTGGAAAAATAAACTGATAGTTTGATATTAAATTAAATAATAAATAGCATAATGAAATTTATTGAGAAAATTCCAAATAGGAGTTGTAGGATACAATGATGATAAATGTACTCCAGATGCAAAAAAAATAGCATTTGAAGTAGGAAAAGAGATTGCATTATCAAAATCTGTTCTTGTTTGTGGTGGCCTAGGAGGAGTAATGAAGTATGCATGTAAGGGGGCTAAAAAATACGAAGGTATAACAGTTGGAATAATTCCACAAGAAGAGTTTTCATTTGCCAATAAATATTGTGATATCGTGATATGTAGTACAGTAAGATATGCAAGAAACTTCATTGTTGCAGCTTCGGTAGACGCTCTGATAATTATTGGAGGCGGCTCAGGTACATTAAACGAACTAACTATTGGATATATGTATAAGAAAAAAATGATTGCGATTTCTGGAAGCGGTGGAGTAGCAAAGTCATATGGTGGAAAATATTTAGATGAGAGAAAAAGAGTAAAAATAATGACTGCAATAAGTGCAGAAGAAGCAGTTAAAAAAGCACTTCAATAATGATTCTTTTATAAAGAATTTATGACAAAGATTAAAGATCATTTAATAATTTATCTGGTTGATAAAATCTGCCGTATTGTTCAGTTAGTTGTTGTAGTATTTTATAGATATTATTAAAGCCGTAAGATTCTCCGGTTTTAAACAATTCTTGTTTAAATCCCATTCCTAATAGTAATGCTTTTTCAAGTTCCTCTTTTGTACAAACATTATTAGAAAGCAACCAGCAAGCATTATTAATTGCTACAGCAATTAGTTTTATAATATCCACTTTATCTGAATCTTTTTCGCTAAGTGAAATCCTGTGATAGTTTTCTTGACCGTATTTATAAAACCCTTCTCCCGATTTTTGACCTAGCAAATGATTATCGTACATTTTTTTAATATTAGGATGCGGATTAATTACTCTATCATCTCTTGAATGCATTTCAATCGTTGCTTTATGTACAACATCAATTCCTGTATAATCGGCTAGTTCAAAAATTCCCATGGGTAGACCCATTTTATGTCTAGTTGCCGAGTCAACTTCTTCTAAAGTCAAATTTTCTCGTTCTCTAAAGTAAATGGCCTCATGTACTAATGGAATGAAAATTCTATTTACAATAAAGCCAGCAACATCCTTCCTGCATAAAATTGGTTCCTTTCCCAGACTTTTTACAAAGTCTAAAATCAGCTCAGTGATAAGTACTGATGTATCACCTCCAGGAATTACTTCAACTAATTTCATGAGTTGAGGAGGGTTAAAAAAATGAATGCCTATAAAGTGTGAAGGATTATTGGTGTATGAAGACATTTCGGTTATAGGTAGAGTACTTGTATTTGATGCAAGAATGGCATCTGGTTTAGAAAACTTTTGTACTTCAGAAAAAAGTTTTTTCTTCAAGTTCATATCTTCTGGAACTGCTTCAATTATCAAGTCTGAATTTTTTAAAGAGGTTTCCAAATCTACTACAGGATTTATTCTTTTTAATATTGCATCGGCTTCTGATTGATTTAACTTCTTTTTTTCAATTAACTTATCCAGAGACCATTTAATACGTGCAATTGCCTTATCTAAGAAGGATTGTTCAATATCACGTAAAATAACCTCGTATCCAGCCATAGATGAAACTTGGGCAATTCCATGACCCATAAGACCTGACCCAATCACCGTAATTGTTTTAATAGAAGAAAGACTCATGTTGATTTGTTTAATCATGAGGGATTTATAGTCTCTTACATTGCAATAAAATTTAGAGTTAGATTCATGGTAAACTTAATAATAATTAATGTTGATACAGATTTAATAGATTGGATTACATGACTTCCAAAACCTTCAATGAAGAAACATTACATCTTGGAACTGCAGAATCTGAACATACTGAGATGTATTTGAAAGCTATTTGGTTCATTAGAGAAAAAGGCAAGGAAGTTAAAGTAAGCTCAATTGCTAGATTACTAAAAGTAACACAACCTTCTGTAGTACAAATGTTACATAAATTAAACGATTCGAATCTTGTCTTATATAAGAAAGGAAATATGGTAGAAATGACACAAAATGGAGAAAAAATAGGAAAACAAATGATTAGAAATACCAGATTACTGGAGGTTTTGATGAAAGACGCATTGAAAATCGATGTTGATGAAGAAATGGTTTGCGGAATAGAACATCATATGAAAAATATATTTACAGATGCTCTCTGTACTCTCCTAAAACATCCACGTTTATGTCCCCACGGATTGGAAATTCCTCTTGGAAAATGTTGTATTGATAATGAATTATAGTTAGATATCTTTATATTTTGTTAGTATTGGAACATAATACACAAAATTGTATTATCATATATCAAAAAAAATTTAAGTGGCATACACCAAATATAACAAGTGAAATGTATTTTAGGTCAATGTCGATCTCTCAAGCTATAAAAGAAATTTTATTTACAAATAACATTTATTTACAAGCTCTTCAAACAGGTATTGCTAACTTTACTGCTTTAGCGCAAAGAATAAAGAATAAAACCGGAGGTTGATAAATTAACAGACTCTGATGTAAGTTTAAATACTATCGTTGTGGCGATTAAACGACTTTCAGATATTTTAGAAAAACAAAGTTTACTGGAAAATGAAAGTAAAGAAAATTATGATGATTTTGATGTAAGAATGTCTTTAACTGGAAGCATAATAGATATTGAATTTGAAAACGAAATAGAAGAAATGCATGACATTCTAGCTGGCTTTGAATTGCAAAGTGAGATGAGTAGAAAGATAAACTTTTTCCATTCAAACAAACATTTCAAACTTTTCACAGAAAATGTAAATGAGATTAGAGAAATATTTTCAAGAACTTCAGAAAAATTTGACGGAAAAATTAATGAAGACTTATCAATGATTACGATTACTTTACCATCAAAAGGTAACATTGATGAAAGAAAATCGTATTACATTTTAAATTCAATAATCGAAATTTTGTATAATAATCAAGTTCGGATTCAAAATGCTTTTTTTGTACCATCTGAAATCGTTTTAGTATTAAAAAATGATGAAGCTGCAAAGGCATACGAATTATTAAGACAGAAAATCAACAAACAATATAAACAATATTGAACGCAATGAATGAATAATTTTTTTTATCATTTGTATAGTAAAACACAATAATTGAGTTCATCTAAATTTTAGTTCCCAAAGCATGGAAAAGCTGTTTATTTCATATAACATCTATCATAATAATTAATACACAGTATCTTTAATATTCATAAATCAAAACACACAGATAATTTCCAGTATTTAATTTTATCAACTCGAACATAAAATAATCACGTAAACATTATTTGATATATTAAAACATATAGGCAAGTATTCTTATAAATACAAGTATCAAAGAGGATTTGAAATTGTCCCTAGATTTTAAAAAAATGATGGAATTTTTATTAAAACAAAAAGAAAATTTATCGGCAGAGGAGATTAAAGATCTAATAGAAGAAAAAAAGAGAAAAGTTGGTGCGGGATATCTAACAGATCAGGGAGCCTTATTTTTGGTTGCAGCTGACTTGGGAATATCATTTGATAATGTTCAGAGATCAGAAAGTTTTATAAAAGATATTTTCATTGGCGCAAAAGATGTTAATTTAAGTGCAAGAGTTCTATCGATCTATCCAATAAAAAAATTCATACGTAGAGAAACGAATGAGGAAGTTAAAAGTAGATTACTTACACTCTATGATAAAGGAGATAGTATCAAAGTAAAATTATGGGATAATCATATAGATTTTCCTAAAGATGTTAGATTAAGACCAGGAGACCTTGTGAAGATTTCCCAAGGATATGTAAAATCGGGTTTAGATAACAAACCAGTTTTAAATATAGGAATCAAAGGATCAATAAAACTCTCTGAAGAAAATAGTGAAATTCCCACGATTGACTCTTGTGCAATGAAGGTAAATGAAATTAATCAAGCATTAGATAACGTAATTATTGATGGTATTGTTAATTCTAATCCCAGAATATCGCAATTTAATAATTTTCGAAATGAATTGAGCAAATCGCTACAATTTCAATTAATTGATGAGAATAACAATAAGACTATGCGTGTAATAATTTGGAATATCGATGAAACTAAAATCCCAAAAATATTGAAAGTTGGAACAAATGTTAGACTTATTGGTGCAAAAATAAAAGAGGGAAATCCTCAATATAGTTCTGATGCTTATGAAATTCATGGTGACGAAGGAACTGAAATACAATCATTAGTCGAAAATGAGATAAATCCGATAGTTCTGAAAATTCTTACTATCAAAAACAATTACCCTGAGAATAAGGCAGATTGTTTGGCATTAGATAGAAATGGGAATTTATTGTCCTTAATAGTAGATACAAGCCTTTTAGATGAGAACATAAGTCAAAACACAATAATCGAATGCATACCCAGTAAGATCTTTGGAAATTCGTTGATATTATCTGATGATGATGCATTTATACGAATAGCAACCGAAGAAAATGAGTTATTTATTGATTTGGCAGAACCCGAGTCCAAAATAAAAGATATTCAAATTTCAGACAAACCCTATATAATAGAAGCTATAGTGTTACAAATGCCCAATACCTCCGAGGTTAATACTAGGACTGGAGAACTAGTGTCTGTTACAGAAACAATAATTGGAGACGATACTGGAGAAATAAGGGTAGTCGGATGGAGAGAACATAGTAAAATAATTAACAAACTGAATGTTGGAGACAGAATTAAATTAATTGGCGGAGTAGCAACTATGGGGAGAGAAAATAAGATAGAAATTGTTCTAAAATCATATTCATCTTGTGAGAAAATAAGTTAAAGATAATATTGTATGATTTGATTCAATCTTTCCAAAAATTACGTGTCATGATGTATTGACGTTCCGCATTAAAAATT
>QCWD01000117.1 GCA_013114725.1 Nitrososphaeraceae archaeon
AATAAAATTCTAAAAAGATATGTTGAATGGGATCTGTATGAACCCAAGGTTAGCATGATTCCAATTCCAAAAATATTATTGGAGAAACTTTTTCAAGGTAGAACCGAGGAGGACATTATCAAATTAGCTACTCAAGTTGGTAGGTCTGCATTAGAAGATGCATCACTATTTATGAACAAAAATAACAATTGGCTTTCATTTTTGAAATGGTTTGAAAAGAGAATGCAAAACACATCAATAGAAATTAACCATATGACAGACAATAAAATACATAATTATATAATAAAACATAACATGGGCTATAATTGGTCTATATATCATAAGACAATTTTTGAACTAATTTCCAAAGAAAATTATAACAAATCTGTGAATATCCGGTACAATGATAGAACTATGTCAATTGAATTTTATGAATAGCTTTATTATATGTTTGCGAGATATTAATAATATGTTTTTAATTAATATAATTTGTAATTTAACTGAACATTTTACCTTACTTTACAATTAATATAATCGACATGTATGAACATTCACGTAGTTCAAAAAAAACACGTACATTTACTTTTAGGATAGATTCTGAAACTTTAAAGTCACTACAATCTGAGTCTGATGCTCAAAATATAACATTAAATACATTGATAAATAAAATTCTAAAAAGATATGTTGAATGGGATACCTATGAACCTAAATTAGATATGATCCCAATGGCAAGGCAAGTAATATCAGGTCTATTCAATTTGATGACGGAAGAAGAAATATCATATTTAGCAAACAATTTTGGAAGAAATGCAGTAAAAGATATTTCTCTATTTATGAAAATGGGTTTAGACCCGAATTCTTTTTTAAAATGGTTTGAAAGTCGAATGAAAAGGTCATTCATCGAGTTTAACAGTACACAAAATAATGATCACTTCACATGTATTCTTAAACATAACATGGGCTATAATTGGTCTCTATATCATAAGAAAATATTAGAAAAAATTTTTAATGAAGTATTTAATAAACAGGTAAATATAGAAACATCAGAATATATGCTAACATTTAAATTCAAATTGGATTAATGGACGAGGCAAAGAAAGACTGCTGTTCTTATCTTTTCTGGATTCTGCATTTAATTTGTTATTTTTGATGAATTTATTCTGTTGCAAATCATATGAACAACATTGATTCATCTTGGAATCTGATTAGTTTCATTTAATATATTATCTTGATGTCAGATACATACACATGAAATTGAAATACAAACATCCAATTACATTCAATTACAAATAAAACCTCGTAATTAAATATCTTATTATCAGTTTCATATCTAATAAAAAATGTACTATTCTCATAGATTGATATTGATAGCAAGCATAATTTCACTGATAGGTCTAAGCCAAACATACCTAGTAAATTTAACAAGATATGTCTACTCAGAGGGAATAAAAACTGAAGGTGAAACTAAAATTCTCAACAACTTCCACGAGATAAAACTGGCTGCTGTAGAATTGCCAGACGGACACACAGCATATAAAATGCTAGAATACAAAATAATTGATTCTAATAATCAAACACAAGATATAACCTCAAGATATAGTAAACTTCCAACAATACCTGGTCCTACATTGGTAATGACAGAAGGCGATACTGCAAGATTGACATTAGTTAACGAGATAGGACGTGGAATGGTGAGCCTTCATACACATGGGGTGCATTACGAGATCACAAGTGACGGTACAATGAAGATGACAAATCAAGTTGCAGACGAGGGATCAACACCTGAAAAATCATATACATATACATGGATTGCCGCACAAGGTACTAAAGGATCATGGCCTTGGCATGATCATACATTTGGAAAAGGACCTTCGGGAATAAATATGAATGGTGTAGAAACCAATGGGTTTTTCTCCACTGTAATAGTTAACCCTGCAGATGGAAAAGTAAATGCGTTGATAAATGGAATTCCTACAGAGGTGGATGTAAAAAACATAAAAAAAGATTTTGTGTTATTTGTAACTGATGATGCCTTCTGGGGCGTAGAAATAGATAATACTAATAACAAAAAACATACACCATTATGGGTAAATCCTACCCTGATAGCATCAAAAGGCGATCTAGTCAGATTTCATATTCAATCAATAGGTACTGATTTTCATCATTTTGTCCTAGATGGTTATAAGTGGCTAAAACCAGGAACTAACGTGACAACTGGTATGGAAAATATTGGACCATTAGAGAACCATGTATTTACTATTAGCGCCAATAATAGCAATTACTATTATGATAAAATGCCTATACACTTTCTTTCTGGAATGAAAGGAAAATTCGAAGTGGTTGCAGATACTAATTCTACCAGTATTTCAAGCATTCCAGGACCGTCACCAAAGATGCATGAATTTGGCAATACAAATGGAGAAATACAATTGATTGTAGGAGAAAAAGGAGGTAACTGAAAAATGGTAAACAAAACTTTACATAAAAAAATTAGCAGGAAAAATATCTTAACATCAAGCAAGACATTTTCAATTTCCTTTATTATGATAATAATAGTTACCAGTACAATATCCGCAAATAATGTGTTCATTAATAATATTGCCTACGCGGAAGTACAAAATCAAATATTATTAGAAAATGAAGAGAAAAGTAGCTCCAAAAAAGTAGATAACGATAACGGAAAAATATCTAATAAAAAAGACGTTTTTCATAATTTGGTATCCATATCAGGACCATCCAAAAATAATACTTCTGCCATCAAAACGACCGGTAATAAAACCAGCAACAATGACGTAGTGCATGAAATTGAGATGATGACAGTAACACTGCCAAACGGAATTCCTGCATACAAGATGGTAAATCATATTAAAAGTCAAGACCTTGCTTTATCATTTTCGCTCGGTAAGGAAGATACAGGTATAGACATGACTTCCAGATACAGTAAATTGGCTACCATTCCTGGTCCAACACTGGTTGTCAACGAAGGCGATAAGGTAAAGGTAAATATCACAGACCAAGACGGTAATATCCAGAGCAGTGAGGCATTCATCGCTTCTACCCCCGGAACTTTTCTTTATATGGATGATAGTAAAGATGGAGAAAACGGTCTGTACGGTGCAGTAGTTGTAAATCCTGACAATTATCTTACAAGCGGACTGGTAGACGGAAAAATTCAGGAGATGTCCCTTGACCAGATAGATAAAGAGATTATCATATTCATGGTTGGGTCAACATTTTGGGGTATGGAAATTGATAATAAAAATAACTATAAACAGACTCCTCTATGGACAAATCCAAACATTGCTGGAGTAGTAGACCAAAAATTACGTTTTCATGTGTTGGGAGTAGGACATACCGGAAATCCAGCAGGGCATCAACATACATTTCACCTTCATGCACACAGATGGGTAGATCCAGGAACCAACAACGTAATAGATGTAAAGCAAATCATACCCGGAAAAACTCATTCTTTTGTAATAGATGTTGGTGATGGTGTTGGGCCAGGACAGTGGTCATATCACTGCCACGTGTTTGCACATATGGAAGCAGGTATGATGGGAGGATTTAAAGTAGTTTCAGGAGATCCAGCTGTAAATATATCAAGTGAGCCAGGAGCTTCTCCATACAAAAACTTTGCTGCATTTGAACTTACTGATCAGCCTGCCAAATGGTTTACAAATCTGGCTGGAGACATAACAGGTACAGGGACAGAATCACTTGCTGTAATAAACAAGACAGGAAGTGTTAACTTTATGATGTCTGATGTAAGCGGAGTACATACAGTATCAAGCTTTGTATATCCAAAGGATGCGATGAACATGCCATTTGATGAAGTTACAGCATACGCCGGAGGAGGAATAGTGAAACTAGAAAATCCCGGACTTTATGTATTTGGATGCAAATTACATCCATTTATGCTTGGTGCTGTAATAGCTGACGACCCGTCTACAGAAGGTTTAGACCTTGGAGATGAGATTACTCTGATAAATGGTATTACAGTACCCACAAGCAGTGATCTTGCAACAAGACTTTTAAAGACGTTTTTCACAATTACTGCAACAAACAATTGGCAAGACTATTCTGCCACAGAAAAACCATGGCATATCTCATACCCAGATGTAAAAATAAGGATAGCCAACGGAACGGTTGTGAATCTAAAAGATACTCTTGAAAGCAGATACGGACAGAATCAGATTTTGGGCCAGCTGAATAATCCTGTTATCTCTGGAATAGGGGAAGTTTGGGTAGATACCCAGTTTGAAAAGACCGCAAACAAAACAAAACCCGGTACCGCAAGTGCGATTAACGCCACTACTTGGGAAATTACCAAAAAAGTGGCTTTGCCTGAGGTAAATATGAACAATGCTCATAACATGTGGACTGACAAGGATCAAACCCTGATATACGCAACACAATGGTTTGATAACAAGACATCTATATTTGATAGGCAGACAGGAAAACTTGTTAAAAATATCGCTGTTGGTGACGACCCATCACATGTAATGACAAGTACAAAGACAGACGAGCTTATGATTGTATTACACGGAGAACAGGGAGTTGCGGTTCTTGGTCCAAAAGGAGAATCAATACACAAGGTTATACCCATGCAATTTCCAGGACAGGACCCATCACATCCACACGGACACTGGATGAGTGCAGATGATCGTTACATGGTAACGCCAGACGAATTCACAGGTACCGCAACGATATAC
>QCWD01000118.1 GCA_013114725.1 Nitrososphaeraceae archaeon
TTGCTCAGAGTAAATATTTTGATGAAATATACTAAATACAACAAAAAGACTAATTCCAAAGATAAGCATTAAACTAAAAAAGATGTATTTTTCATTAGTACAAATCATATATAAATTTGCTACATTAAAGACATAAGAACTTTTTACAATCATATTTCTGTGATTTTTGACTAGTATATTTTAATCAGATAATATTATATAACAAAGTGCTTTGCAAAAATTATTTTTCCTAATTATCCAGATACCAAATTTTAGTCGTATTATATGAAATAATAAAATAACACTATTATATTATTAAATTTAGGAACGTATCACTTATTTGATATGATTGATAAATATTACATCTAAAAAGCAAAAATGAATATCGATAAGAGAGTAAAAAAATTTGTTTATATCGGTTTATTTGTTTATTAACTTGATTTCCGGTTTGATAATTTATTTTCATCTTTGTTACACACAGACTGACGGATTTATAGTAATGAACATGCCTATTGCAACGAACCATTTTAAATCATAGTTACAACAACATAAATAATAGAAAAATTCACAGAATAAGGTTCAACGCTAGGTTTTTAGATGATAATGATACCAAAAAAGTTCGTTTTTTATGATAATAATTTTGTAATTGCAGTTGATTCTATAGTAAAGTTCAAACATTAAGAAGTTTATAAGACAAAACTCGAACATCAGTAGGAGATATCTAAAAATTCATTTAAACCATGAACATTAAAAAAAGTCTAATATTATTTTTACATGAAACAAACCATTTGGAATGATGTATATGGAATTGTACTAGCAAACTTGGCTGACTACGTCACAATAAAAAGTAATAAACAAATTTGCATGGCAATTGCGCGACGCGCATACAAGAGCATCAATAATAATTTTTAGTTTCTATTTTTTCAAGTGAATAAATCTAACAATTAATGTCATGAAGAACTACGAATGTAAAAAAATAATCCCCAACTTCAGAAGCAAGGCTGTATAGATAAATTATATTCATTATAATGAACAAATGGTAATTCACTTCAAGTAGGAACAGACCAGGTTAGAACCTGGATTCCCAAATCAAAAGATCGTTTGATGAATATGTTACTGTACTATGATTTGAGGATGCGATAAAATAATTCGTACCGAAAACCAAGCTGTATAACCTGTTTGCCAGTTTAACTATTGCAAGATTTGACTTTCACAAATCAAAGTGTAAACAATAGTTATGGAGCAAAACAAGATTTGAAATACAATCATATTTTTTAAAAATCTCTAACAACTATACCATAGAAATCAAACCGCCGTTTTCAACTGGTTGGTATAGATTGACAATATTTTGATAATTAAAAATTTTATACTCCTTTTCTTCATTTACATTCATTGAATAAACCTTTCAATCCTCATAATTGTTCTGAGGATTGGTTATCAAATGACTTCCTACAGAAAAAAGGAGAATTTGCTTATAACTGGGCAAGCAGGTCAATGACCATTATTGAAAAGATTGTAAAAAAAAATATCAAAAATCAACCTTTGACTGGATTGAAGGTTGGTTTGTGCCTTCATATTACCAAAGAAACATCGGTATTGGCCATGGCCCTAAATAAACTGGGAGCAGAAACCTCCATATGTTCTGCAAATCCTTTGTCGGTTCAAAAAGAAATAGCCTTCCACCTTGCTAACAACAATATCAAAGTCTTTGCAAAACCAGATGAAACAGTTGACCAATACCATGAATTTATGCACAGAGTTTTAAATGAGAATCCGGATATAATCACCGATGATGGTGGAGAATTGCATTCTCTGGCCCACGATAAAGCAACAAAATCCCATAAATTTATCGGTGGAACTGAGGAAACAACTTCTGGATTTCACAGGTTAAAAATAATCGAATCAAAATCGCAATTAAAATATCCTGTTATAGTGGTAAATAACGCATTAACAAAACATCTGTTTGACAACAGGTATGGTACTGGACAGAGTACCGTTGATGGATTGCTCAGGATAACGGGAATCTTTCTTCCAGGTAAACATGTTGTGATCTGCGGTTTTGGCTGGGTAGGAAAAGGAATATCTGCAATATTGAAAGGGTATGGATGCAAGATAACAATAACAGAAGTAAATCCAGTAAATGCACTTGAGGCATTTATGGAAGGTTTTAATGTCTGTAAATTAGATGAGGCTGCCCCAATAGGCGATGTGTTTATAACATGTACAGGTCAAATTGGTGTTATACGTAAAGAACATATTGAAAAGATGAAAGATGGTGTATTTTTAGCAAACGTGGGACATTTTGATGTTGAAATTGATACGGAATATCTTTACAAGCATGATCCCTGCCATAAAGAAATCTCAGAAAATATCACATGTTTTTCACTTGACCAAAAAAAAGTATATCTGCTTGCAAAAGGACGTGTTTTAAATCTGGTGGGAGGTAAGGGACATTCATCGGAAGTTATGGCACTTTCCTTTGCAAATCAGTTATTATCGATAGTTTATCTTTCAAAAAATCACAACAAACTTGAAAATAAAATCTATTCAGTTCCACAAGAAATTGATAAAATGGTTGCAGATTATGCATTAGGGTCATATAACATAAAAATAGATAAACTTACAAAAAAACAGAAAAAATACCAAGGACTTTTAAAATGAACGTAATTTGTTTTTAGTGGAACTTTTTTTCAATGAACACCGAAAATTTCAGATAACTTAAAATCACTTGCCTTATACAAAACAGAACAATCCAGAAAATGAATTTAAATTTTATCAATAACAATAACAGTTTTATCATTACAGGTGCTCTTCCTTATGCTAATGGAGAGATACATCTTGGACATATATCTTCTACATATTTGCCAGCAGATATATTCGCACGCTTTTTAAGGAAGTTGGGAAAGAAGGTATATTTTATCTGCGCATCTGATGATTATGGAACTCCAATATTGATAAAGGCTGAAAAGGAGAATAAAACTCCCGAGCAATTTGTACAATATTGGAATAGCAGGGACAGAGAAGATTTTGCATCCATTTCTATATCTTTTGACAAATTTTACAAAACAAGCTCCAAAGAAAATGTAGAATTTGTACAAGATTTTTTTTTAAAACTCAAAGATAATGGCTACATATATGAAAAAGATGTGATACAATTCTTTTGTGACTATGATAACAAGTTTTTGCCTGACAGGTATGTTCTAGGCACATGTCCTTATTGCAACTCAGATAATCAGTATTCGGACCTGTGTGAAAAATGTGGACGGGTTCCACAGGAAATTTTAGATCCAAAATGTGGAATATGTGGAAAACCTCCCACAAAAAAATCAAGCAAGCATTATTTTTTCAAACTGTCATCCTTTTCTGAAAAGTTAAGAACATGGTTATCAGAAAATGAAAATCTACAAACAGATATCAAAAGATATGTCATAAACTGGATAGATGAAGGACTGGATGACTGGGATATTACACGTGATATTTCCTGGGGTATTCCAGTACCGCTTGACAATGCACATGGAAAGGTCTTTTATGGGTGGTTTGACAATCATCTCTGCTACATATCCACTACCATGACCATACTTGCAGATGAAAACAATGTCGATGGAAAGAAATTCTGGAATGATTCACAGATATATCATTTTATCGGCAAGGATATAGTATATCATCACTTTCTTTTTCTGCCGGCAATGAGAATGGGAGTAGATAATGAATACAAACTTCCAGACTTCATTCCATGTAGAGGACACCTTATGCTTCAAAATCAAAAAATTTCAAAAAGCAGGAACTGGTACATTGGACTTCGTGATTTTATTTCTCAGTATGATCAGGATTATCTGAGATTTTATCTGGCTTCCATAAGTTCCTATTCACAGGATGATATTAATTTCGATTGGGATCTATTTTATGAAAAAATCAATAATGAATTAATAGATAATGTTGGAAATTTTATAAACCGTGTTCTATCTTATACTAAAAAACAGTATAACGGAATTGTTCCACAACCGATTACGGAATTTGATTCTGATGATAAAATTTGTCTTGAAAAAATATCCACCATAGAAAACGAGGTTGCTAAATTTATCTCCAGCATTGAGGTCGACAAGGCATTAAAGGAGATATTAAAATTTTCAAATTATTTTAACCAATATTTTCAGACCAAGAGTCCATGGAAAAATAAAGAAGGAACAGCAAATACCACCGTATATCTATCTTTAAACGCAGTCAGGGAATTAACACTTGTACTTGAACCTTTTATACCAAATTCTTGTTCTAAGATATGGTTACAATTGGGATATTCTGAAACCGAAACAGAAAAAATAAAAACAAATGAAAATGTTATCGATAAAGAAGATAATAATAACAAAGATTCCATGGAGAAGTTAAAAATTCGTCCAGGCCATATACTTGGAGAGGTCAGTCCGCTATTTAAAAAAATTGAAAAGTCAGATATAGAAAAACAAAAATTAAAACTACAAAATAATCTATCTGTTAAAACGTAAAAAATGACAGAACATAGTTTAAAAAGATGTTTAATTGCAGGAAGATTTCAACCGTTCCATTTAGGACATTTAGAATTAGTTAAACAAGCAAAAATAAATTTTAAAGAAATAATTATAGTAATAGGAAGCAGTCAATTTAATCACCTATTTAAGGACCCATTTACCAGCGGTGAGCGCTT